>JAKAFQ010000420.1 GCA_021817875.1 Pseudomonadota bacterium | reverse complement strand
TGAGAATCCAGTCCGCACAGACGCGCATCGCCCGCAGACAGCCCGACCGAAGCGAATTGGGCGGAAACCGGCCGCCAGGAGCAATGCAACCATGAAATTCGGCATTTCGTTGACGTTTTCCAATCCTCGGGAAACGTTCATCCCGTATTCGCGGCTGATGGAAAGCCAGATTGCCCAGTCGGTGCTTGCCGAAGAGGTGGGGTTCGATCATGTGTGGGTGGCCGAACACCATGGCAGCGAGCACTACTTCCCCGCGGCGATGTCGACGCTCGCGGTGCTCGCCACGCGGACGAGCCGCGTGCGCCTCGGCAGCTACATCGTCGTCATGCCGCTGTATCACCCGATTCTGATCGCCGAGCAGGCCGCGATCGTCGACCTGTTGTCGGGCGGGCGCCTCGAGCTCGGCCTGGGGATCGGCAACTTCCAGGATGAATTCGAGGCCTTCGGCATCTCCCGCAAGGAGCGGGGCTCGCGCATGGAGGAGGGCCTGCAGGTGATCGCCGGCCTGTGGGAGCAGCAGAATTTCTCCTTCTCCGGCAAGCACTTCAACCTGAAGAATTTCAGCCTGGTGCCGCGGCCGGTGCAGCCCAAGGCGCCGATCTGGATGGCGGGCAACGCGCCGCGTGCGATCGACCGCGCGGCGCGCTTCGGGTACCACCTGGCCGGCTCGGGCACGGGCTTTGATCTGTACGAGCAGAAGCTGCGCGAGCACGGCCGGGATCCCGGCCAATTCAACAAATCGATGATCGTGTGCATGCTGCTCGCCAAGACACGCGAAGAGGCGTGGCGGCGGGCCGGGCCGGCGATGCTGAACTTCCTCAGCTACTACAAGGCGGAGTTCGACCGGCATCCGGACTTCGAGATGTTCCGCAAGAAGCCGGGCGGCTATTTCGGCGTCGATCCGTTGCCCGATCCCCGGGACGTCGAAAGCCTGAAGAAGCTGAACTTCCTCGGCTCGCCGTTCATCGTCGGCACGCCGGACGATGCGCTCGAGGCCTTCGCGAAGGTCCAGCAGCTCGGCATCACCCATCCGGTGCTGTCGCAGCATTTCGGCGGCATGGATCCGGCCTACAGCGAGGATACGATCCGGCTGATGGGGCAGGCGGTCATTCCCGCTTATCGCGATCGGTCAGCGGGCTGAATGAGCGCAGTCGAGGGCTCGGACACCGGCCGGAGGCCGGTGCCCGTGAGCGTCGCGATCGAGGCACTGAGTCAGTGTGGGCCGCTTCGCAAAGGCAGGCGATGAGCTGCTGGGGGCTGGTTCCGGTCAAGGCGCGGGCCGAGGGCAAGTCGCGCCTGGCGCCGGTGCTCGCTCCGCCGGCGCGCATCGAGCTGGTCCGTTCTCTGCTGGAGCACGTCCTCGGCGTGCTGTCAGCCGCACCCGGCATCGATCATGTGGCGATCGTCAGCCCGGAGCGCGACGCGGTGTCGTCGGACATTCACCTGCTGCCCGAGCAGGGCCGCGGCCTGAACCGGACGTTGAGCGGGGCGGTCGCGGCGCTGAAGCGTCTGGGCGCACACGAGGTGCTGGTGCTGCCGGGCGATCTGCCCTGCGTGGGCACGGACGACGTGGCGGTGCTGCTCGCGCGGATGCGCGCCGGCGGTTGTGCGCTGGCGAGCGATCGACGGGGCACGGGCACCAACGCGATTGCGCTCGATCTGCGCCGGCTCGGGCCCATGGAATTCCGCTTCCTGTTCGGCGGCAACAGTTTTGCCCGCCATGCCCGCCAGGCGCGCGCGCTGGGATTGGGCCCGCAGATCGTGCGCACACCCGGTCTGGGCTTCGACCTGGATGAACCGCAGGCGCTCAGCGCCTTCATGACCGAGCATCGAACCGATGCGATGAGGCAGGCTTCATGAGCACAGTGCAGAACATACTCGATCAGACCGTACAGGGCGGGGCACTATCGGCCAGGGAGGCGCTGAGCCTGGCATCGATGCCGCTCGAAGCGCTGGTGGAGGCGAGCGAAGCGTTGACCCTCGAGGGCTTCGGCCGCACGGTGACCTATTCGCGCAAGGTGTTCATTCCACTGACCCAGCTCTGCCGCGACGTCTGCCACTACTGCACGTTCGCCCAGGCGCCGAGAAAGCTGGCGCGGGCCTATCTGTCGGCGGACGAGGCGGTGGCGATCGCGCGGGCCGGGGCGCAGGCCGGTTGCAAGGAGGCGCTGTTCACGCTCGGCGATCAGCCCGAGCTGCGCTACGCCGCCGCGCGACAGGCACTCGAGGCAATGGGTTTTGCGAGCACACTCGACTATCTGGCTCATGTTGCGCAGCGGGTCCAGGAGGAGACCGGGCTGCTGCCCCATCTCAATCCCGGCGTGATGTCCCGCGAGGCCATCGAAAAGTTGCGCCGGGTGTCGGTCTCGATGGGATTGATGCTGGAGACGGCCGCGACACGGCTGTGCGCCAAGGGCGGGCCGCATTTCGGCTCGCCCGACAAGGCCCCGGCGGCGCGTCTGGCGACGATCGGCGCGGCGGGCGAGGCGCGGGTGCCCTTCACCACGGGCCTTCTGGTCGGCATCGGCGAGACTCGGGCCGAGCGTATCGAAGCCCTGCTGGCGCTGCGTGAGATCCAGCAGCGCCATGGGCACATCCAGGAGGTGATCCTGCAGAACTTCAAGCCCAAGCCGGGCACGCGCATGGCGAATGCTCCGGAGCCTGCGGTGAGCGAGCATCTGTGGACCGTTGCGGCGGCTCGCCTCATCTTCGGCAGCTCCATGAGTCTGCAGGCGCCGCCCAATCTGCAGAGCGACCTCGCCGCGCTCATCCGGGCCGGAGTCAATGACTGGGGTGGGGTGTCGCCGGTGACGCTCGATCACGTCAATCCCGAAGCGCCCTGGCCGCAGCTCGAGGCGCTGGAGCGGCAGACCGCGGCCGCCGGCCGAGTGCTGCTCGAGCGCCTGGCGATCGCGCCCGCCTATGCGCGCGCCGCCGAGCGCTGGGTGGACGCGGCCCAGGCGAGGCCGGTCGTGCACAGGACCGATGCACGAGGCCTCGCACGGACCTGCGGCTGGATCACCGGTGCGGCCATGCCGGTGCCCGCCTATGCGCAACCGTGGCTGCGCGGCGGCAGACCGTCGGCCCCGGTCGCGGCGATCCTGGCGCGCGCCGAAGACGGCGAGGATCTGAGCGAAGAGCAGATCGTGACGCTGTTCGGCGTGGACGGCCCGGATCTCGGCGCGCTGCTCGGCGCCGCCGATGCGCTGCGCAGCCGCGTCGTCGGCGAGACCATCACCTTCGTGGTCAACCGCAACATCAACTACACCAACATCTGCCGCTACAAATGCGCGTTCTGCGCCTTTGCCAAGTCCGGCTCGCGCGCCATGCGCGGCCCGGCCTATCGGCTCGACCTGCGGCAGATCGCCGCGCGCACCCGGGAGGCCTGGGAACGCGGCGCCACCGAGGTGTGCCTGCAGGGCGGCATCCATCCGGACTATACCGGGGAGACCTACCTCGAGATCGTGGGCGCCGTGAAGACGGCGGTTCCGGCCATGCATGTGCACGCGTTCTCGCCCCAGGAGATCACCCATGGCGCGCGCACCCTGGGGCTGTCACTCGATGACTATGTGGCACGGCTGGTGCGCGCGGGGCTTTCGACCCTGCCGGGCACCGCGGCGGAGATCCTCGATGATGAGGTGCGCGCGGCCATCGCGCCCGACAAGATCAATACCGAGGAATGGTTCCAGGTGATGCGGGCCGCCCATGGGGCGGGCCTGCGATCGACCGCCACCATCATGTACGGCCACGTGGAGCGGCCCTGGCACTGGGCGCGCCATCTGCTGCGCATCCGTGGGCATCAGCAGCGCTTTGGCGGTTTCACCGAGTTCGTGCCCCTGCCGTTCGTGCACATGGAAGCGCCGATGTGGAAGAAGCGCGCCGTGCGGCCGGGCCCCACCTTCCGCGAAGCGGTGCTCATGCACGCGGTGGCGCGCCTGGTGCTGCATCCGCGCATCGCCAATGTCCAGACCTCCTGGGTGAAGATGGGCGCCGACGGGGCCGCCTTCTGCCTGCAGGCTGGAGCGAACGACCTCGGCGGGGTGCTGATGGACGAGTCGATCACGCGCGCCGCCGGCGGCCTCAATGGCCAGGAATTCGACACCGCCCGGATGCGCGCCCTGGCGAGCGCCATCGGTCGCGAGGCGCGCCAGCGCACCACGCTGTATGGCGAGTTGCCGCAGCAGCGCGCACTGAAGCGGCAGGCCTGCGAGGCCGCCCGCTGCGAGTACCGATGAGCACGCGCGCCGTTCGCCCGGATGAGCGCCGTTCTGTGTCGATCGACACAGGCGCCCGAGGCGGAAGTCCCCCGGCGCAGGCCGCACGGCGGTGCGCGGCTCGAGGGGCACCGTATGGCGCAATCAGCGGGTCAAGAGGAGCCCCATGAACGA
>JAKAFQ010000419.1 GCA_021817875.1 Pseudomonadota bacterium | reverse complement strand
CGAACAGCGGCGTGAACATCGCGGTCGGCACGCCCATCAGGTGGTAGGACACGGCCGAATACCAGTCGAGGTTGGGAAACATCTTCTTGACGTCCATCATCACCGATTCGATGCGCTCGGCGATCGCGAACATCTTCCGGTCACCGGCTTCATCGGACAGCGCGCGCGCCACCGCTTTGATCACCTGGTTGCGCGGATCGGCGAGGGTGTAGACCGGGTGGCCGAAGCCGATGATGACCTGCCGCTCGGCAACGCGCGCACGGATATCGGCCTCGGCGCTCTCCGGGCTGTCATAGCGCTTCTGGATGTCGAATGCCACCTCGTTGGCGCCGCCGTGCTTCGGCCCGCGCAGCGCGCCGATGGCCCCGGTGATGCACGAGTAGACATCCGCGCCGGTGCCCGCGATGACGCGCGCGGTGAACGTCGAGGCGTTGAACTCATGCTCGGCGTAGAGGTTGAGTGAGGTGTGCATGGCGCGCACCCAGGACGGCGGCGGCGGCCGGCGGTGCAGCAGGTGCAGGAAGTGTCCGCCGATCGATTCGTCCTCGGTCTCGACGATCAGGCTATGGCCACCGTGGCTGGCGTGGTACCAGTACGCCAGCATCGAGCCGAGGGAGGCAATCAGCCGATCGGCGATGTCGCGCGCGCCGGACGCCTCGTGGCCGTCCTTCTCGGGCAGCGTGCAGCCGAGGGCCGACACGCCGGTGCGCAGCACGTCCATGGGATGGCTCGATGCGGGCAGCGTTTCCAACACCGTGCGCACCGTACGGGGCAGACCGCGCAGCGCTTTGAGCCGGGTCTTGTAGGCGGTGAGCTCGGCGCGGTTGGGCAGCCTGCCATGGATCAGCAGGTGGGCGATTTCCTCGAACTCGCACGCCGCGGCGATCTCGAGAATGTCATAGCCGCGGTAATGCAGGTCGTTGCCGGTGCGCCCGACGGTGCACAGCGCGGTGTTGCCCGCGATCACGCCCGACAGCGCGACGGATTTCTTGGGCTTGGGGCCGGCGGCCGGCTGCGCGCTCGCTGTCATGGATGATCCCCCGGTAGGTGTCGTGCAGCGACTGTAGTCCCGCCGGAGTGCCGGGCAAAATATATTGAAAATGCCATCTCGATATGTAAAAAATATCGAAATGGAGCTGCGTCATCTCAGGTACTTTCTGGCCGTCGCCGAAGATCTGAATTTCACGCGAGCGGCCCGGCGGCTGAACATCTCCCAGCCGCCGCTCACCCAGCAGATCCAGGCGCTCGAGGCCGAGCTCGGGGTGACGCTGGTCGATCGCTCGGCTTACCGCATCGCCCTCACGGATGCCGGGCAGGTGTTCGCGGCCGAAGCGGCCCGCATTCTCGGTGAAGTGCGCAATGCCGCCGGGCTGGCACGCTCGGCCGCGCGCGGCGCCACCGGGCGGGTCAGGGTGGGCTTCACGGAATCCGCCTCGTTCAACCCCCTGGTGACCTCGGTGCTGCGGGGTTTCCGCGCCGCCTGCCCCGAGGTCGAAGTCTCCCTCGAGGAGCATCCCTCCACGGAGCTCGCCACGGAGCTGCGCGAGGGTCGCATCGATGTGGGCTTCGTGCGCCCGCCGCTGCGCGAGGAACGCGGGCTGGTTTTCGAGCTGCTGGAAAAGGAACCGTTGGTGGTGGCGGTGCCGAGCGGGCATCGGCTGGCGAGGCGCCGCCGCGTGGGACTGAAAGATCTCGCCGCCGAGATTTTCATCCTGTATCCGCGCGCCGTGCGGCCGGGGCTTGCCGATGAAGTGGTGAGCGCCTGCGAAGCGGCCGGTTTTACCCCTCGGGTGGGCCAGTACGCGCCTCAGCTGTCCTCCACGATCAATCTGGTCGCGGCCTCGCTCGGCATTTCCATCGTGCCCGCGAGCATGCGCTCCCTGCAGCCGCGGACGGTGGTGTACGTGCCGCTGCAGGACGAGCCGCTGCATGCGCTGCTCGGCACCGCCTACCGGGCGCACGAGCGCTCGGCCGTGGTGCGCCATTTCATCGAGCAGGCGCGGATCGACTCGGGACGGCGCGCGAGCTGAGCCTGTGAACGGGTGCGGCCCCGCCTGTGCGCGGGGGCCGGTGCGCGCTATCCTTCCGATCGAGCGCTGGTGTGCCTGCCGGCGCACGAGGGTGCTGCGCATGCGCCGGATGTGCGCACTGCGCTGGCGCGGCATCCGGGTCAGCGCGGATCCGTCGACTGGGACGCCTCTGCCGGCCGGGCCATTGATCTTGCCGCACCGAAGGATGGGGCGCCGCTGCTGAGCGGTACCGAGCGGATTCCGCGTGACATGAACCGTAGCGCAGTGCCTGATCCTCAGCCCCTCCTTTCCGACGAGGCGCCCGGCCCGTTGACGCCGTCGCTCGCGGCGGAGATCCACCGTGTTTTCGACGCCCAGCGCGGCAGCGCGCTGCGCCTGCGCAGCTCGACGCTCGAGGAGCGTCTCGGCAAGCTCGATCGGCTGCGGGCGGGTATCGTGGCGCATCGTGAGGACATCCTGCAGGCGGCCGCACACGATCTGGGCCGTCCCGCCGCCGAGTCCGACCTTGCTGAGCTGCTGCCCTTGCTGGCGGACATCGCCGAGCACCGCCGGCGGCTGAAGTCCTGGCTGCGGCCGCGCCGCGTACGCTGCACCGCTCTGCTGCTCGGCACCCGTGCCGAGGTGCGGCGCGAGCCCCGTGGGCGATGCCTCATCCTCTCGCCGTGGAACTATCCACTGGTGCTCACCCTGGGGCCGCTGATCCCGGCGCTGGCCTGCGGCAATACCGCGATCCTCAAGCCCTCGGAGCTCGCGCCGCGGTGCTCAACAGTGCTCGCGAACATCGTGCGCGAGCTATTCGACGAGAGCGAGGTCGCGCTGTTCGAGGGGGATGCCTCGGTGGCCGCCGCGCTGCTCGAGCTGCCGTTCGATCATGTGTTTTTCACCGGCTCGCCGCCGATCGGCGCGCGGGTGATGGCGGCCGCCGCGAAACATCTTGCGAGCGTCACGCTCGAGCTCGGCGGCAAGTCGCCGGTGATCATCGACGAGACCGCAGACCTTGCGCTTGCGGTCAAGACACTCGCCTGGACCAAATTTCTCAACGCCGGTCAGACCTGCATCGCGCCGGATCATGTCTATGTGCATGCGGCGGTCCATGAGCAGGTGATCGAGCTGTTCCAGCGACGCGTGCAGGCGTGGTACGGAGGCGCCGATGCGCTGCGCGCCCGGGATTTCGGACGCATCGTCAACGAGCGGCATGCGCAGCGGCTGATCTCGCTGCTCGAGGATGCCCGGGCGCGTGGCGCCGGAGTGCCCTGCGGCGGCGAGGCCGATGCCGCCCAGCGCTTCGTCGCGCCGACCGTGCTCACCGATGTCCCGGAGGATGCCCGCATCATGCAGGAGGAAATCTTCGGTCCGCTGCTGCCGCTCATCCGCTTCCGGTCGCTGGACGAGGTGATCGAGCGGATCAACCGGGCGCCGAAGCCGCTGGCGCTGTACATCTGGACAAAAAGACGCGACGCGGCCGAACGTCTGATCGCGCGCACCAGCGCCGGCGGCACCTGCATCAATCATGCGGCCGCGCAGTTCCTGCACCACAAGCTGCCGTTCGGCGGGGTCAACCATTCGGGCATCGGCAGCTATCACGGCGAGTGGGGCATCCGCGCCTTCTCGCACGAACGGGCCGTGCTCGAGACGCGGGTGATGCTGGCCCGGATATTCTTCCCGCCCTACGGCGCGCGGGTGCGGCGGCTGTCGGGCCTGCTGCGCAGGTGGTTGTCCTGAACGGCCGCGCTCGGCGCGGGTCTAACGGGCGCCGATGCGGAAACGGTGGCGATCATCGCCGCTCGGCCCATGCTCTGATCACGCGAGGTGGATATGCAGGATTCCAGCAATGATGCCCTGGTGTTCTTCGGCGCAACCGGAGATCTGGCCTACAAGAAGATTTTCCCGGCGCTGCAGGCCATGGTGCGGCGCGGGACACTCAATGTCCCGGTCATCGGGGTCGCCAAGTCCGGCTGGACGCTCGAGCAGCTCAAGGAGCGGGCGCGCGACAGCCTGGAGAAACACGGCGGCGGCGTCGATCCCGAGGCGTTCGCCAGGCTGACCTCGCTGCTGGGCTATGTCGATGGCGATTACGCCGACGCCGGCACATTCCGCGCGCTGCGCAAGGCGCTCGGCGGCGCGCAGCGCCCGGCGCACTACCTCGCCATCCCGCCCGCGATGTTCGCGACCGTCATCGAGCAGCTGGCCGCGGCCGGCTGTACCGCCGCGGGAGCCCGTGTCGTGGTCGAGAAGCCGTTCGGGCGCAACCTGCAGTCGGCGCGGGAGCTGAACCGGATCCTGCATGGCGTGTTCGACGAGAGCCACGTGTTCCGCATCGATCATTACCTGGGCAAGCGCCCCGTGCACAACATGGCGT
>JAKAFQ010000418.1 GCA_021817875.1 Pseudomonadota bacterium | reverse complement strand
CGCGAGATTATGGATCGGACTGACGTACACGACCCGTCCGGGCACCTGCACGGTGCCGGCGAACGTCACGGTCACATCCCCGAGCGACACGGGCACGGTGTTGCGATCAACCACCACCAGGCCGCGCCTGGCGTCCACCACCACGCCCGTGCCGTGGTAGTAGTGCTCGGTCACGCCCGAGACCGAATACGGCATGCTGAAGGTCACCATCGCCAGCGACGGCGCCAGACGGGTCATCACCGGGTTGCGATAGGTCGGAAAGCGGGTCGAGTGAGCCGGTTGCGGCGGCGGCGGCGGACCCGGCGACAGCGGCGTGCACGGCCAGGTGCCGCTGCTGTCGTCGCGCACGCAATATTCCGCCGGGAACCACCGGCGGTTCATGCGGAAATACCCGAGCTCGCTGCTGTTGGGATCAGCGGCGATGGTGAAACGCACCGTGGCGTACTGGCCGCTCGCGAGCCTCGCGAGCGCGTGGCGGAAATCCCGCAGGTTGTCGATGGGCCAGTTGTCGACCGCGTGGATGACCGCGCCCCGCGGCACACCGGCGGCGCCGAACACGTAGCCGGGATTGGCCACCCACACCCCGCGCGGCGGCACGTTCAGCTGCAGGGCCATCTCGTAGGACAGCGTGTTGACCACCGCATCGCCGAACTGCACGTAGGAGCGAGGCGTGATGGCGTCGAGGTCGCCGACCGGCAGGGTGACCGAGACCGGCTGTCCGCCCCGTTCCAACTCCAGGCGGATCTGCCGCCCGGTGGAATCATCGAGCAGGCGCTCCAGCGGACCGAACGTCGTGACGTAGTGCCCGTCGATACTCACCAGAATGTCGCCCGGCTCGAGCGCCCGGGCGCTCGGCGAGCCCGCCAGGACGGTCCTCACCACGAGCATGCCGGTGCGCTGGGGAAACGCCTTGCGGATCGCGGACTCGACCGGGCGGGGCAGCCCCAGCCGCTCGAGCTCGTCGAACGGGGTGTAATCGAACACGGTATAGAGCGTGCCGCGCGTGACCGGCAGGCCCTCCTGGATCAGCTTCAGCGCGCGCTGCACCGGCGCAAGCGGCAGGTAGAAGCTCGAGGCGGCGTTGTCGGCCCCGCCGGCGTTGAGCGCCACCACCCGGCCGCGGATGTCGATCACCGGTGATCCCGAGGAGCCGCCCGAGGTCCCGGAGGCCGCCTGCAGGTAGAACGTGTTGAAGTCGTTGTACTTGCCGAAGCCGTAGAACGGCGCGCGACGGTGCAGCCGGGCGAGCGTGCCGGCGAGGATCGACAGCTGCTCGCCGGCGTTGTTGCCGACCACGCGGATCTCGCGGCCGACCTGCGCGCCCTGGGGGTAGAGCGTGAGCGCCTTCGGGTGGATATAGCGGAGCTTCTTCGGGTCGAAGCGATAGAAGCCGAAGTCGTGCACCGGATCCCGGTAGATCGGGTAGAGCCTGACCACCTCGCGGTCGAGAAAGGTCGCCGTGGCCGTCACCGGGCCCGGGGTCACCACGTGGCGGTTGGTCAGGATGATCCCGCGCCTCGCGTCCACGACGAAGCCGGTCGCCTCGGCCGTCTCGTTGGTATCGGTGTCGAACGCGCGATCCTGGTTGAAATTGATCGATACGACGCTGCTCGCGATGCGCGCCAGTGTCCTCGCCCAGTCGGGATTGGACTCGAGCGCGGCGGCGTGCCGGGCCAGATGAGCGGCGACGGCGGTCTCGCCCGGCGACTTGCCGGGGGGTCGGCCCGCTGGCGTGGCGGCGGTCACTGCCAGCGCCGGCAGCGTCGCCAGCGTCAGGGCGCACAGATACAGGCTCACCAGTCGCATCGAACACCCTCTTCGGCAGACCCCTGGCGCGCGCGCGGCACCGGCAGACGGACTGTCGCGGACTGCCCGACGGCCACTCGCACGGCCGCCGGACCGATGTCCCGTGCCGCTGCGCGGCGCGCGGGCCGTCGCAGTCCGACCCGATCGACACTCGTCTCGGCGCGGCCGCTGGCTAGGTCGCCGGTTTCCACGTGAGGTCCAGTTGCTTGGCCGCCCGCACATCGTCGAGGCGGCGTACCGGCATGGTATGCGGAGCGCTGCGAACCTGCTCGGGTTCTTGCGCCGCCTCCACCAGGATCTGCGCCATGGCCACGACGAAAGCATCCAGGGCCGCCTTGCTCTCGGTCTCCGTCGGCTCGATCAGCAGACATTCCGGCACCAGCAGCGGGAAATAGGTGGTCGGGGCATGCTGGCCATGATCCAGGAGTCGCTTGGCGACGTCCATGGCGGTCACGCCGAGCTCGCGAGCCTGTCGCCTGAGGGTGATGATGAACTCGTGGCTGGCCCGCCGGGCGGGGTAGGCCGGTTCGAAGCCCGACCGGACCAGCTGGTGCAGCAGATAGTTGGCATTGAGCGTGGCGTGCTCGCCGACCTTCGTGAGCCCGTCGCGACCGAGCATGCGCAGGTAGATGTACGCGCGCAGCATCACGCCCACGTTGCCCGAGAAGGCCGAGAGCCGGCCGATCGACTGTGGCAGGTCCCGCTCGGTCAGCCAGCCGTAGCGCTCACCGCGGCGGGTGACGAGCGGAACGGGCAGGAAAGGGGCCAGCCTCGGGCCGACCCCCACGGGGCCCGCGCCCGGCCCGCCGCCGCCGTGAGGCGTCGCGAACGTCTTGTGCAGATTGACGTGGATGACGTCGAATCCCATATCTCCCGGGCGCACTTTGCCCAGGATGGCGTTGAGGTTCGCCCCGTCGTAGTACAGCAGCCCTCCCGCGGCATGCACCAAGCGGGCCACCTCCTCGATGCGCCGCTCGAACACGCCGAGGGTGGAGGGGTTGGTGAGCATGATGCCGGCGGTCCTGGGGCCCACCGCGGCCGAGAGCGCCTCGAGATCGACATCACCGTCGGCATTGACGGGCACCTCCCGGACCACGCAGCCACACAGGGTGGCGGTGGCCGGATTGGTGCCGTGAGCGGCCTCCGGAACGAGGATCTCGTTGCGCTCGAGATCGCCCCGGGCGCGATGGTAGGCACGGATCATGGCCACCCCGGCATATTCGCCCTGGGCGCCGGCCATGGGCGACAGCGCCACGGCCTGCATGCCCGTGATCTCTTTCAGCATCTCCTGCAGCTCATGGAGACACTCGAGCATTCCCTGTCCCAGCGTGTCCGGGGCGAGCGGATGCCGGAAGAGGAACTCCGGCAGCATGGCGTACTGGTTGCATGCCCTGGGGTTGTACTTCATCGTGCACGAGCCGAGCGGATAGAACTGCGTGTCGATGGAAAAGTTCAGCTGCGAGAGTCGGGTGAAGTGCCGCACCGCCTCGAGCTCGCTCACTTCGGGCAGCAGCGGCGCACGCTCGCGGCACAGCGCCTCGGGCAGATCCGCCAGGGCCTCGGGCCCCGGATCGCGCGGCCACTGATCCTCGGCTCCCCGGCCCGGGATGGAATACTCGAAAATGACTTTCTCGGTTCGTGCGCAGGACATGGGACAGCTCCCGGTTACGCGGCGCGCGCGTCGGACAGGCACTCGCCGAGCGCCGCGGCATAGCGTTCGATATCGGCGGAGGTCTTGGTTTCGGTGGCGCAGACCAGCAGCGCCGGGCCGAGCTGCGGATAGTGTTCCGACAGGTCCCAGCCCCCGAGGATGCCCTGCGACGCCAACCGCTCGAGCACCCCGGCGGCCGGACGGTCCAGGCCGATCACCGCCTCGTGGAAGACCGGTCCGCGGAAGACGCACCGCACGCCCCGCACGCGGCTCAGCGCCCTCAGCAGCTCGCCGGTACGCGCATGGGACGCGGCCGCCGTGCGTTTCAGGCCCTGAGGCCCGAGAAGCGACAGGTGGATCGTGGCCGCCGTCACCATCAGGCCCTGGTTGGTACAGATGTTGGACGTCGCCTTGGCGCGGCGGATGTGCTGTTCGCGCGCCTGCAGGGTGAGCGTGAATCCGGGGTGGCCGGCCGCATCGACGGTGCGGCCGACGATGCGCCCCGGCATCTGCCGCACGTGCTCCATGCGGGTCGTCATGAAACCGAAATACGGACCGCCCGAGGACAGCGGAATGCCGAGCGGCTGGCCGTCGCCGACGACGATGTCCGCGCCCCTGCGGCCCCATCGTCCCGGCGGTTTCAGCAGCGCGAGCGACACCGGGTTGACCACGGCGACGACCAGGATATGGTGCGCGTGCGCCCAGTCGGTGAGGCCGTCCACATCCTCCAACCGCCCGAACACGTTCGGCTGCGGGACGACGAGGGCCGCGATGTCCTCGCCCTCGAAACGGCTCAGCGCGTCGGCGAGCGTCGCGCCCTGCTCGGGGCAGAACGGCAGCGCCTCGAACGCCAGCCCCTGGTTGCCGGCGATGCTCTGCATCACCTGCCGGTAGTGCGGATGCACCGTGGCCGGCACGAGGATGCGCCGCGACTGCGAGCGACG
>JAKAFQ010000417.1 GCA_021817875.1 Pseudomonadota bacterium | reverse complement strand
GCCCGGTGTCGGTGTGTCGCTGTTTCAGAGGCCGGCATGCAGTCGGGCCGACCCGAGAAAGGCCGGCGATTCTAGGGAGGGGGGGCGACAGTGTCAACCGCGGAAAGACCGAGAGGACCGGGCGGACCCTTGACGCGCTGGGGGATGCCCGGCTGCGGACCGGCTGAAAGGACCGCCGCGCCGCTATCTGTGGCCTGCGGACCCGAAGCGGGCCCGTCCGGGCGGGCCCTGCCGCACCCCTGTGGCGGCGTCCCTCGCCCGGACCCTTCCCGGCACCCCCCGGACCTGTCCGGCACTCTCCGAGACCGGGCTCCCAGCGCCCGGTACCCGGTCTTTGGGCCGCAAGCCGTCGGGGCGCTACCCGGATCGGTCGCCCGGCCTGCCCCCGGGGGCAGGTTCTCCTCCCGACGCAGTGGCAGCCGGATCGCGGGGTTCCAGGAACCCGCGTACGATCTGCGCAAGGCCCAGGGCGACGATGACCAGGCCCCACCAGAAGGAATGATCGCCGCCGGTCTGCCACAGCGCCAGTGTGATCGCTATGCCGACAAAGAGCAGCGTGATCCCCCGGCCGCTGCGCCCGCGTCGATGCCCGGCCGATGCCGGCGCGCCGTAGTATCCCTCGCACAGCATGCCCGGTGACAGCGGCGGCAGCTCGATGCCCTTTTCGATCGCCGCCATACGCTCGGCATGGTAGAGCTGGAGCATTTCCCGCTGTCTGCGTACCTTGAGGTACAGGGAGAACATGCCAAAGGCGATGCCGCCGACGATTGCGACGATGGGGATCGCCACACCGGCGATGGAGACGAGAGTGCTTGACCAGGACATGGGCGGGACTTCCCGATGGTTGATGGCACAGGGTTGATACCCGGGAGGCGCCCGGGCGGTTTCGGTCATCGCGCAAATTGACTGAAACGGAAGCGGCCGTGCGGGGGTATCGATCAGAGCCTTGGCGCGGCCGAGGGCGGGGTCGTTCCGAGGCGCCCAGGGGGTGATGTGTGCGCGTAGCGGTACCCGAGACTACCGGCCGAGACCAGGACATCCTCGAGCTGATCCGGCTGGGCCGCCGGCAGCGCGCGTTCGAGGTCTTGCTGGATCGCTACGCCGGAAAGGTGTACCGGCTGTGCTGTGTGCTGCTGCGTGATCGCGCCCAGGCCGAGGATGCGACCCAGGACAGCCTGATCCGGATGTGGAAGGCGTTCGAGCGTTTCGACGGCCGGGGTTCGCTGTCGAGCTGGATCTACACCATCAGCCGCAACCGCTGTCTGACGGCATTGCAGCGCAGACGGACCTTCGATTCACTCGATGAGTGGGTCGCAGCGGCCGAACCCGCATCGGCCGCGGACACCATCGAGCCCCGCGATGGGCGCGCGGAGCAACTGCGCAGCCTGGTGGAACTGCTCCCGGAGCGTTTGCGCCGCGCGTTGCTGCTCTACTATTACGAGGAACACTCGGTAGAGGAAGTGGCGCTCATGCTCGGTTGCCCCGAGGGCACGGTGAAGACCGCGCTGTTTCGGGCCCGGGCACGGCTCACCGAAATGTTGAAACGCCGGGGGCTGGATGACCCGGCTTACTGGCAGGAGGACGCATCGTGACCGAGTCCAGACCACCGGCCGGGCTCGACCGGGCGCTTGATGGCGCATTGAGGCGGGCGCTGTGCGCGCCAGCACTGCCGCAGTCCTTTCGCACCCATCTGAATGGCGCCCTGGCTCGAGCGGCCCGGGCTGACCTGGCTCCGCGACGCCAGCGGTTCGAGCACGAACGGCGGGAACAGCTGCAGACACTGCAAGCCGAGTACGTGCGCATCCGGCGCGGCACGCTCGTCTCCCTGATCGGCGTCGCCTGTGCCGCCGGCGCCGCGGCCACGCTCGCCATGCCCTGGCTGCGCGCGCATCTGGGTGTGTATGCCCCCGTGGCCATCACCTGGGGAGCGATCGCGCTGGGGGGGACAATGGCAGGCTTCGACTCGGTGCGCAGGCTGCTCTCCCCTGACATCATCTGATCGACGGGACCTCGGGCCTGGCCAGACCCGATGGGCGATGGCGTATGATGCACGGCGTCTGGCGCCTCTGCCGCGGGAGCCGCAATGCCCGGATCCAACGTCCCGATGACGCGCACTCCGCCCCCCCGGCTGCCCTGGCGATGGCTGGGCGCGATCCCACCGCTGTGGCTGGCAGGTCTGACCCTTTGGATCCTGGTGCGCTGGTCGCGCTTGCCGCCGATGATCCCAGTGCACTGGGGGTTCACCGGATTGCCGGATTACTGGGTGCGGCGTACCCCCGCGGCGGTGGCCACGGTCCTGTGCACCATGGGTGCGATCTGCCTCGCTTTCCTCGCGCTCGCCTGGCTCCTGTTGCGTCAACCGCCGCCAGCCGGATCACCGCAGGTCGCCGCGGCCGAGCAGACACTGCGCCGGCAGACGGCACTGCTGATCGTTGCTTGTGCCTGGTTCGTGGCCTTCGAACCGGCGTTCGCACTGTTACCACTGCCCTACGGGGCATTCCGGGTGTGGATGATCCTGTTCGCGGCCACCCTGGTCACCGGAATCGCGGTACTGACCCGCTCGGGGCTGCGCGTGCGGCGCAGCCGTCGCTGAACGTCCTGTCCGCGGCAGGACGCCGTCTGGCTGACCGTCGAACAACCGCTCGCCGCGCCACCGCTGCGGCGGACTGACCACGACGTTGACCTGAATCAGGAAGAACGCAGATCACGCATCGCGCCAGAGACGATATGTTAATGTTGGAAGTGTACTCCGCAGTCGGGCCGGGACGCTCCTTTCGGGCGGCCCCGTTCGGACCGTCCGGCTTTTGATGGTGTACAGGTCGACCGCGAGAACCCGAATGAACAAACGTCGATCCGGGCTGTTTGCCCTGATGCCGATTGCCGCCCTCCTGGCCACCGTCCTGGCCGCTCCCGGGGTGGCACATGCCGCCGGCCATCGCCACCAGTACGTCGATCGCCGCCATCCGCGTGCCCGGCACCGGTTCCTTGCCAGCCATCCCTATGTGCGCTCGAGCGAGGCGCTCGTGCTCGATGCGGCTCACGACCGGGTGCTGTATGCCAAGCGCGCCGGCCAGGTCACGCCCATCGCGTCGATCACCAAGCTGATGACCACCCTGGTCGTCGCCGAAGCGCACCAACGGCTCGATCAGCGGTTGCAGGTCACACGGGCCGATCTGGTGCCCTACTCGCACCTGCCGCTAGGCAGCCGGCTGACACGGGCACAGTTCTTCCACCTGGCGCTGATGTCCTCGGAGAACCGCGCGGCGCACGTGCTGGCCCGCAACTACCCTGGCGGGGTTGCAGCGGCGGTACGCGCCATGAATGCCAAGGCTCGCGCGCTCGGCATGATGCACACCCATTTCGTGGAGCCGACGGGGCTGTCGGTCGGTGATGTCTCGACCCCCGAGGACTTGGCGAAGCTGGTGATCGCCGCCTCCGGCAATCCCATCATCCGCCGCTACTCGACGAGTCCGGGATATTCGATCCGCGTGGGCCGCTGGCGGCTTCCCTACTATCCCACCGATCCGCTGGTCAGGGATCGTTGGTGGCACATCGTGGTGCAGAAGACCGGCTTCACCAGTCGGGCGGGCCAGTGCCTGGTGATGGACACCTGGATCGCGCACCACGACATCGTCATGGTGCTCATGCATTCCTGGGGCCGATACACCCGGACGGCCGATGCGCTGCGGGTGCGGCGATGGTTGGAGGCGCGATTTGCACGGCGCGCCGTACAGACGGTGGCCAGCCGCTGAGGGAGCGCAGGGGGTGGGCGACTCGCTGACCGCGCCTCTCGAGCGGTTCATCCGGGCTCAGGCCCCGGTGTTCGAGCAGGTTCTGGCGGAGCTGCGCGCGGGCCGCAAGCGTACTCACTGGATGTGGTTCGTGTTCCCGCAGATCCGCGGCCTGGGCCACAGCCCGACAGCCCAGCACTATGCGATCGGCTCGCTCGAGGAGGCCGAGGCCTATCTGCGCCACCCCCTCCTCGGCGAGCGGCTGCGGCAATGCACCCGGCTGGTCGAGGACATCGAGGGGCGCGCCATCGGGGAGATCTTCACTGACCCGGATCCGCTCAAGTTCCGCTCCTGCATGACGCTGTTCGCCCGGGCAGCCGAGCGCCGCGCAGCGTTCCCCGAAGATCAGATCTTCCGGCGCGCGCTGGAGAAATACTTCGGCGGCCAGGAGGACCCGCGGACGCTGGAACGACTGCCTCGAGACTCGTCTTCTGATCGGCCATGACCCGCGGCACGCGGTGAGCGGGCGTCAGGCGCCCAGGGCGATCCTGTCGCTTTGCAGGGCCGCGCCGCGCGATCTCAGGGAATCAGTACCGTCGATCCGGTCGTGCGCCGCGCCTCGAGATCGCGGTGGGCCGCGGCGGCCTCGATCAGGGGATAGCGCTGCCCGATC
>JAKAFQ010000416.1 GCA_021817875.1 Pseudomonadota bacterium | reverse complement strand
TATTTCTGTTCCTGTGGACGTTTTTCTACTCGATCTTCTTCGTCATCGCCTGCTCCATGCTGCCGTTTCCGCGCCGTTTCGCGCTGGTGCGGGTCTGGGGGCGGGTGCTGCTCACGGCGCTCAGGTGGACCTGCAGGCTCGACTACCGGATCGAGGGGCTCGAGAATCTGCCGCCGGGCAATCACATCGCCCTCTGGAAGCATTCTTCCTCGTGGGAAACGATCGCGATGTCGCTGGTATTCCCGCGTCAGGTCTGGGTGTTGAAGCGCGAGCTCACCTGGGTTCCGGCGATGGGCTGGGGCATTCGCCAGGTCCACGCCATCGCCATTGACCGCAAGTCCGGGCATTCGGCCGTCAGTCAGGTGGTCGCGCAGGGCAAGGAGCGGCTGGCCGAGGGCGACTGGATCATCATCTTCCCCGAAGGGACGCGCATGCCGCCCGGCCAGACGCGCCGCTACGGCGTGAGCGGCGCGCTGCTCGCAGCCGAGACCGGGAAACTCCTGGTGCCGGTGGCGCACAACGCTGGCAGCTTCTGGCCCCGGCGGGGCTTGCGCAAGAAGCCCGGCACCATCCGCGTCATCATCGGCAAGCCAGTGGCCGCCACCGGACGGGACCCGCGCGAAGTCAACCAGGAAGTGCAGTCGTGGGTCGAGACCACGGTGGCGCGGCTGGAGGACCGGGACAGCGGTGCCGGCCGGAAGGCCGTGGGCGCCGCCTGACAGAGCCCGTCCGGCGCCCGTGGACGGTCACTCGCTCTGGCGGCGAGCCTCGATCGCCTCACGCGGCGCTCGCGGGTGTCCCGGCCCGGCGCATCACGGGTTGGTCGAATTTCAGCCGCGCGAAGAGCGCGGATTTGACGAGGTCGAGGACCACCGAGAACAATGCCGTCGCGGCGAACAGGATGGCGATGACCGACCCGTACAGCCGGTGCAGCGGAAAGCCACAGGCTGCCATGAGCGAGATGCTCAGCAGATTGATCGCCGATGACAGAACGACCCAGACGCTCGGCCGCGAACTCCACAGCCTGCCGCGCACCCGCACGACGTAGTAGGTGGCCTGGATGGTGAATACGAGCGTCACGGTGGCGAGAGTGCGCAGCCCCCGCTCGGCGACCCACCCGAAGTGAAAATGGGCCACGGCGACGACCGCCGTGCAGAACAGCGCCGCCACGAGCCCCAGCGCGGCTCCGGCCAGCGTGATCTGCCCGATCCGCCACGCATTCGGCGCAGACGATGCGCGCACATGATCGGTGGTCGCGGACATCGAGAGAAAGTCGCCGCCGATCATGACGATCACGATCATCATCGGTGTGAGGATGGCATGCCCGGTGAGCAGCAGCCCGACCGTCAGCAGCAGCATCTGAGTGATCTTGGCGGTAACCGATCGCATCGTATAGGTGAGAATGCGCTGATAGGCCATGCGTCCGGCCTTGACGGTCTCGAGCACTCCGGCGAGTCCCGGCCGGGTGAGCACGATGCCAGCAGCGGACTTGGCGACGTCGGTGGCGGTCTCGACCGCGATGCCCATCTGCGCTTGCCGCAGCGCCGGCGCGTCGTTGGCGCCGTCACCGCACATCCCGACGGTGCCCCCGCCGCTCTGCAAGGCCTGCACGATCCTGAACTTGTCCTCGGGGAAGACGCCGGCGAAAACACCGAATGCCCGCGGATTCGCACCCTGGGGCGGCGGGCCCGAAGGGCTCACGGTCCCCTCGATCCCCACGGCACGCGCGACCACCGCTGCGGTGCCAGCCGCGTCCCCCGTGACCATCACCGTCTGCACGCCCAGGGATTTCAGCTCCCCGATGAGCTCGCGGGCATCGGGGCGCGGCTCGTCGCTCAGACCGATCAGGCCCACCCAGGACAGCCCGGGAAGCGCGCCGGCCGCGACCGCGATCACCCGGTGGCCTTGGCCCGCCATCGCCTGCGCCGCGGCGGTGATATCGGCCGCCGGCGGCACGAGTTGCTCGATACGGGGAACCGCTCCCTTGACGATCCGCAGCGTCCGGCCGGCCTCGTCGCGGGCTTCGGCCTCCGCCATCTTCCGCGCCGGATCGAAGGGCACGAAGTGAACCCGGCGGGGCAGTCCGTTCGCGGCACGTCGGGCCGCGGCGCCGCGAATCGCCAGATCGAGCGGATCGAGCCCCGCTTCGGCGCTCGCGATCGCGGCCAGGCCGAGTACCTGTGGCGCATCGAATCCGGGGGCCGCGTACACGGCGCTCACCGACAGCGCATTGCGGGTCAGTGTGCCGGTCTTGTCCGCGCACAGCACATCCATGGTGGCGGCCTCGTCGATCGCAGACAGGCGCGTCGGCAATACCCCGCGGGCGGCAAGCGTGCGCGCGGCTATGGCCGAGGCGAGAGTAAACGTCGCCGGCAACGCGACCGGAATCGCTGCCAGCACCGCGGTGAGGATCAGCGGGATGGTCTCTTCGCCCGGCATGTGCACCGCCGCCGAATACCCGAGCTGCACCAGGATCATCGCGGTGCTGAACAACGCCAGGTTGCGCACGATCCGTATCACCGCGTGCTGCTGCGAGCTCGGGCTCTGCGCGACGCGCACCAGCTCGGCGGTCTTGCCGAATTTCGTGCGGCGACCCGTGGCCGTGACCTGCGCGAGCGCCTCGCCACGGCGCACGAGCGCGCCGGCGTAGGTGATGCTGCCGGCAGAGGCCTCGACCGGCAGGGATTCGCCGGTCAACATGGATTGATCGAGAAGCACGTTGCCCTCGATGAGCCTGACGTCCGCCGGAACGATGCCGCCGAGAGTGAGTTTCACGATGTCGTCGGGCACCACGTCGGCCGCCATCAGAGTCCGCCACTGTCCGTCGCGCAACGCCACGGCATTCAGCGCGAGCCGCTCCTTCAGGGCTTCGAGGGTGGCTCGTGCCCGGCCTTCCTGCAACAGGCCGAGCGCGCCGTTGAACAGCAACAGCATGCCGATCACGGCCGACTCGAGATACTTGTGCAGCATGAACTGCAGCAGGATGGCCGCTTCGAGCATCCAGGGAACGGGGGCCCAGAATTTCGCCAGCACTCGCAGCCACGCGCCCGGTTCGGTGTCCGGCACGGCATTGGCACCGTATTGCTCGAACCTCAGGCGGGCTTCCTCGCCGGTCAGACCGCGGATGCCGTCCGACCCCGTCTCGTGCGCGGCCTCCCCGGTAGCGGCGCCGGGCCGAGCCGGATCGACACTCATCGCGCCGCGATCGGGCCGCCCGCGCGCGGGTCAGCCCGGCTGGCCCCGCAGCGTGCGGCGATCCAGCGCTTGTGCACGTCGGTGTAGACGTCCTGGTAAATGGAGTTGATCGTCTCCCGCTCGGGAAAGCCTTCGATGAAAGCGCGGGCGGTACTGTCGGCCGCAAGCTCGGCTGCACGGCGCAGGTGTTCCAGCAGGTAGCGCGGATCCTCATCGCCCACCGAGATGCGCAATGTGGTCGGCGTGATGCCCGCCTGGCGCAGCGCTGTCTCGGACATCTCGGAGTGGCTGGTCAGCGCCGGGCAAAGCACCACGGTGTTGGTCTGTCCCAGGGTCACCTGCAGTCCGAAGGCTGGCTCCAGGGTGTCGAGCAGGCGCCGCAGGCGGTGCTTTTCCAGACGCTGCGGCTGGCGTGGCGTGCCCTCGAAATCGATGGTGAACAGCGGTGCGGGCAGTCCAAGGGTCATCAGCTTCTCGCGCAGCGGCCCGTTGGAATGGCCCTGAACCGCGGAGCAGTGCACATTGATCATGGGGTGAAGAGCCAGACAGCGCGCCAACACGATGGTGTTGATGCATTTCTGCAGCACCCTCAGCTCCATGGTGCGCATGCCGCTCAGCACTTCGAATGCCTTGTCGGCATCGAGGAACGCGCCCTTCACGTAGTACACGTTCCAGAACATCGTCTCGTCCCAGGCGTACGGTCTGTCCCGGCCGTCGTGGCCGGTGGCGCGCACGGTCTGCCCTTTGGGCAGGAACATCCGCTCAGTGCGGCCGATGACCACGCCGGCGGTGGTATTACCCGAGCCGCAGATGTCCTTGGTGTAGGAATGGATCAGGAAGTCGGGGCGCTCGAGGCGGTCCGGTCGCTGCAGCAGGCGTTGCAGGACCGGCGTACCGACGGTCGCGTCGCAGATCACGGTGAGGTATCGGGCATGCGCCTGGCGGCAGATGCCGGGTACGTCGAGTACGTTGCCGTGCGGATTGCACGGGGATTCCAGGTAGACATAGATCTGCCGCCCCCGACCCAGACGCTCCGCGTACTGCTGCTCGATCGCGGCCAGGCGTGCGCCGAAGGCGTCGGCCTCCTCGCCGTCGAACCATTCCACGGCGACGTTGAGGTTGCTGCGCTTGCCGTACCAGTCGTGCAGGAGCTGGTAGGTGCCACCGTAGACATTGCGGCTCGCGAGCACGATGTCCTCGTAGCCGACC
>JAKAFQ010000415.1 GCA_021817875.1 Pseudomonadota bacterium | reverse complement strand
GCGGCTGCTCGACTCGGCGAAGGTCTACCGCATCACCGTGCCGTTCAGCGCCGAACAGCTCAACGACGCGTGCCGGCAGGTGGTCGCCGTCAACGGCCTCGCCCGCGGCGCCTACATCCGCCCGGTCGTCTTCCGCGGCTACGGCGAGATCGGCGTGACGCCGAAGAACGAGCCGCCCACGGTGGTGGCGGTGGCCGCGTGGGAATGGGGCAAGTACCTCGGACACGCGAGCGAAGCCGAGGGAGTCGATGCCTGCATCGCCTCCTGGCACCGCGTCGCGCCCAATACCCTGCCGGCGCTCGCCAAGGCGGCCGGCAATTATCTGTCGAGCCAGCTGATCGGCGCCGAGGCGCGGCGGCTCGGCTTCGATGAGGGCATCGGCCTCGCGCCCGATGGCACCCTGAGCGAGGGCTCGGGGGAGAATCTGTTCGTGGTCAAGGACGGGGTGCTGCTCACCCCGGCGCTCGGGCACTCCGTGCTCAGCGGCATCACTCGCGACACGGTCATGCGCCTGGCGCGCGAGCGGGGCCTGGAGGTGCGCGAGTGCGCCATTCCCCGCGAGCTCCTCTATCTGGCCGATGAGGCCTTCTTCACCGGCACCGCGGTCGAAATCACCCCCATCCGCTCGGTGGATCGTCTGGCGGTCGGAAGCGGCCGGCGCGGCCCCATCACCGAGACGCTGCAGAAGGCTTTCTTCGGGCTGTTCAGCGGCGAGACCGCCGACCAGTGGGGCTGGCTCGACCACGTCGACATGAAGGCGAAACCCGCCGCGGCGGCGCTGTGATGTCGGCCTCGCCCCAAACCCTGTTCGAAAAGGTCTGGCGGGCGCACGAAGTGGCGCCCGAGACGGCCGACACACCGGCGGTGCTGTACATCGACCTGCACCTGATCCACGAAGTCACCTCCCCGCAGGCCTTCACGGTGCTGCGGGAGAGCGCGCTGAAAGTACGCCGGCCGGACCTGACCTTCGCGACCATGGATCATTCGACGCCCACCCGGACCGAGCAGGTCTTCGGCGGGGCGCCGATCACCCTCGAGGCGGCGGCGCGCCAGGTCCGGGAACTCGAGGCCAACTGTGCCGCCTTCGGCATCGAGCTGCTGAACCTGCGGCACGCCGAGCGCGGCATCGTGCACATCATCGGGCCGGAGCTGGGTCTCACCCAGCCGGGCAAGACCCTGGTCTGCGGCGACAGCCACACCAGCACCCACGGCGCGCTCGGGGCGCTCGCCTTCGGCATCGGCACCACCGAGGTCGGGCACGTGTTCGCCACGCAGTGCCTGCTGCAGCGCAAACCGCGCACGCTCGCGATCAACGTCACCGGCACCTTGCCCGCAGGGGTCGGCGCCAAGGATCTGATCCTCGCCATCATCGGCCGCATCGGGGTCGCCGGCGGTACCGGTCACGTCATCGAATATCGCGGCGAGACCATCCGCGCCCTCGACATGGACGGGCGCATGACCGTGTGCAACATGTCGATCGAGGCCGGCGCGCGCGCCGGCATGATCGCCCCGGACGAGACGACCCTCGCCTATCTCGCCGGGCGTCCGCGCGCGCCTCAGGGCGCCGACCGGGAACGCGCCGTCGAACGGTGGCGGCAGCTGCGCACCGACCCCGGCGCCCATTTCGACAAAGAGGTCGACATCGATGCCTCGCGCCTCGAGCCCATGATCACCTACGGCACCCACCCCGGCATGGTCATGCCGATCAGCGGCGTGATTCCCGGGCCCGCGCACGATCCGGTGCTCGGCAAGGCCCTGGCGTACATGGGGCTCACCGCCGGCCAGCCGCTCAAAGAGCATCCGGTGAACGTCGTGTTCATCGGCAGCTGCACCAACGGCAGGCTGTCCGACCTGCGCCTCGCCGCTTCGCTGCTGCGCGGCCGCACGGTCGCCCGCGGCGTGCAGATGCTGGTGGTGCCGGGCTCCCAGCAGGTCAAGCGCCAGGCCGAAGCCGAAGGACTCGACCGCGTGTTCATCGAGGCCGGCGCCGAATGGCGCGAATCCGGCTGCTCGATGTGCCTCGGCATGAACGGCGACCTCGTACCCAAAGGCCACTACGCGGTGAGCACCAGCAACCGCAACTTCGAGGGCCGCCAGGGCGTCGGCGCGCGCACCCTGCTCGCCAGCCCGCTGACCGCGGCGGCGAGCGCCGTGCGCGGCCGTGTGACCGACCCGCGCGAGCTGATGTAAAGGAACCGCCGCAGTGCAACCGATCCGAACTCTACGCTCGCGCACCGCGGTGCTCGCGGTGCGCGACATCGACACCGACCAGATCATCCCGGCGCGATTTCTCACCACCACCACCCGCGAGGGCCTCGGCCAGCACCTGTTCGCGGACTGGCGCTACGGGCCCGACGGCGCGCCGAAGGCGGACTTCGCGCTGAACCGCCCGGAGGCCGCCGGCTGCACCATCCTGGTCGCGGGCGATAATTTCGGCTGCGGCTCCTCGCGCGAGCACGCACCCTGGGCGCTGACCGATTACGGCTTTCAGGCCGTGATCAGCACGCAGATCGCCGACATCTTCCGGAACAACTCGCTGAAGAACGGCCTGATTCCGGTCATCGTCGATGCGCCGATGCATCGCTGGCTGCTCGAGCATCCGGGCGCCGAGGTGACCATCGACCTCGAGACGACCACGCTGCGCTGCGCCGGCGGCGAGGCGCGCTTTGCGCTCGAGCCGTTCGCGCGCTATTGCCTGATGAACGGCGTCGATGAGCTCGGCTTCCTGCTCGGCCGCGAGGCGCAGATCGCCGCGTACGAGGCCCGGGCGGGCATCCGATGAAGGCGAGCATTGCCGTACTGCCCGGCGATGGCATCGGCCCGGAGGTCATCGCCGAGGGCCTGCGCTGCCTCGAAGCCCTCGCCCGACGCCACGGGCACGAGTTCCGCCTCACCGAACTGCCCTTCGGCGGCGCTGCGATCGATCGGTGCGGCAACCCGCTGCCCGAGGAGACTCTCGAGGCCTGTCTCGGCGCCGATGCGGTGCTGCTCGGGGCGATCGGCGGCCCGAAGTGGTCGGCGCCCGAGGCGAGGGTGCGCCCCGAGCAGGGGCTGCTCGCGCTGCGCAGCGCGCTCGGCGTGTACGCCAACCTCCGACCCGTCAAGGTCCACCCTGCCCTGCTCGGCGCCTCGACGCTCAAGCCGGAGGTCCTGCAGGGAGTGGATCTGCTGTTCGTCCGCGAACTGACCGGAGGGATCTACTTCGGCGAGAAGCACCGTGATGCGCGTGCCGCCAGCGACCTCTGCACGTACACCGTGGAGGAAATCGAGCGCATCGTCCGCGCCGCCGCGCGCCTCGCGCAGCAGCGCCGGCGCAAGCTGGTCTCGATCGACAAATCCAACGTGCTCGAGACCTCGCGCCTGTGGCGGGAGACCGCCACGCGGGTGGTGCAGCGGGAGTTCCCGCAGGTGGCACTCGAGCACGCCCTGGTCGATTCGGCGGCCATGCACCTGATCCGCCGGCCGCGCGATTTCGATGTCCTCGTCACGGAAAACATGTTCGGCGACATCCTCACCGACGAGGCATCGATGCTGGCGGGCTCGCTCGGGCTGTTGCCCTCGGCCTCCCTCGGCGAGGGTACGCGGGGGCTGTACGAGCCGATCCACGGCTCGGCGCCGGATATCGCCGGCCGTGGCATCGCCAACCCGTGCGGCACGCTGCTCAGCGTCGCGCTGCTGCTGCGCCATTCGCTCGGGCTCGCCGGGGAAGCCGCTGCCCTGGAAGGGGCGGTGTGCGAGGCGCTGGCGCAGGGCGCGCACACACCCGACATCGCGGCCGCGGGTGCCCGCGCGTTCTCGACACGGGAAGTGGGCGACGCGGTGTTGGCGAGGTTGTGACGGCGCGGGACGCACGCCCCGGCGTCAGCCCGTTCGCGCCGCGCGCTGCAAAGCGGCGCTGAGATCCGCCTGCAGATCGTCGAGCGCTTCGATCCCCACCGACAAGCGGATCAGGCCGTCGACCAGACCGGCCCGCTGCCGCGCGGCCGGCTCCAGGGCCGCATGCGTCATGGTGGCCGGGTGCGCCACCAGGCTCTCGACGCCGCCCAGGGACTCGGCCAGCGAGAAATATTCCAGTCCCGTGGTGAACGCCCGTACCGCCTCGAGTCCACCGGCGAGCTCGAGCGTGACGATCGCCCCGAAGCCGCGCTGCTGGCGCCGGGCGAGCGCATGGCCGGGATGGTCCGCGAGTCCCGGATAGTGAACCGTCCTCACACCCGGCTGAGCCGCGAGCCACTGCGCCAGCGCCTGAGCGTTGCGGCCATGGTGTTCGAGCCGCGCGTGCAGGGTACGCAGTCCCCGGAGGGTGAGGAAGCTGTCGAAGGGTGATCCGGTGAGCCCCAGGCAGTTGGCCCACGCGGCGAGTTCCGCGTGCAGGTCCGGCTCGCGGGCCACCACCGCCCCGCCGACCACGTCGCTGTGCCCGTT
>JAKAFQ010000414.1 GCA_021817875.1 Pseudomonadota bacterium | reverse complement strand
AAAGCGCCGCCCCAAGCCCTACCAATGGCTGAAGGTGCCACGCGCAAAAGCCCGGCGACAGGTGCGTTTGTATGGCTATCTTCCAAACCCTTCATCGTAAGTAAGTGCCATTGTGATTAGCCCCTCGTAGAGATCTGCGGGCGTGGTGTTGGCACATTGATACCCTGTCTCCATACCGCTGACCGTGCCGGTGCTCACGTAGACTCCGCTGAATGTCGTTAATGTCTGACCCGACGGACAGGTCATTCCGACTCCGGGTGTCGTGGAGTTGCAGGGACCATTGCCGCCGACATCAAAACCCGGAACGTCCGCTTGCACGGACGCGCAGTCACCGAAACCCGATTGATGGAGCGACAAGCCCGTCAGATCGATAGAACCGCTTGCGGTTGCAACCACGTTGCTGCCCACTTGCGTGAAGGTCACCGTCAAGGGGCCTGCATGAGCCTGTGGGCTGAACACCCCGGCAAGCGTCAGACTCATTAGGCCGGCTAAGAGAAGCTTCTTCATGGTCTTGACCTCCCCGTCCGACACGCCCATGGAGCGACGTCAACACGATGCAAGCAACATTCATGCCGTCATCAAAAAAACGCCCAAAAACAGTCTTTTGGTTCTGTTGGCAGTTGCCGCAGGACAGCAACCGTAAGGTTTTCCGACAGGTCGGTGCGACGCACGAAGACGTGCGCCAGCGCGGTCGTTCCTCGAATGGCGGCAACCGGGGTCCGGAAGGCTCAACGGCCTGCTGGAGCCGGTCGATCCCGGGGCGGTCAGCAGCCGAATTCCGCGGGCGACAGGCGACGTGCGCGGCACCGGAGAGTATCGGGGTCGCGGATGCTGTTCAGCAGGCGGTCCGCAAGCGTGCGACAGCGGATTGCATCGGGGAGTCCCAGCGGAGCGGCAATACCCGCCCGTCCGGCGTTGACACGATGCGGCGCAGTATCCTGATACAGACGGTTCCAATGTCCATCTATACCGGCTGTGCCGCGGCCAGTGTATATGCGCGAGTGGCGCTGCTGGCGCGGCGGATGGGGTCGGGACGTCACGGCCACCAAATCAATGCAGGCGACCGCCCGAACAATATACCGGATGTTGGGCGCGGCACCGTGTCTAACATCGTGTTTTCAGGTCACGGCGGATCAACGGGTTATCAAGCCCTATCTGACTTCAAAAATTAGACAGAGAGGGCCAAAGACACACGCTGTTTCCATAGGTTGCTGTCAAGTGGATTCCCCACCTGTCACACCGGGGGTCGCGGGTTCGAGTCCCGTCCGCTCCGCCAGATTTCGTGGCCGCCGTTCCGGCGGTGCCCACCCCTGAGCGGTCCCGACCCCCCGAGGGACGTCCTGTCCAGCGTGCGGTGGCGCTCACCCGGCGGGGCCCGGAGTGTGCCGCTGGGCCGGCCAGCGTGTCCGCCGGATCCAGCTCCTTCTACCCGCTCAGATCTCCTCGACCGCCGCCCGCAGGACCGGTTCGGCGCCGTGGCGGATCACCGCGTCGTACCCGTGAAGCCGCGGCAGAATCTGAGCGGCGTAGAACGTCGCGGTATCCATCAGGGCCTGCGTCGGCGCGCCGGAAGGCGCGGCCGATGCCGAGGCGGCGGACAAGGCCCATTGCCAGCCGCCCGCCAATACGCCGAGCGCGTGCAGGAAGTGATACGCGGCCGTGCCGATCACTTCACGCTCCGTGGCGTACTGCGCCCGCAGGTGCCGGGCCATCTCCAGCAGGCGCCGGCTGCCCTCGAGCAGCTGCGTGCGCAACAGTCCCAAGGGATGGGGAGGCTCGGGCAAGCGGTGCGCGGCCCGCTCGATGTCCCCGATCAGCGCCCGCAATGCGAGCCCCTCGTCGCGGAATACCTTGCGCGTGAGCAGATCCTGCCCCTGGATGTAATTGGTCCCCTCGAAGATCGGTCCGATGCGCGCGTCCCGGTAGACCTGGGAGATCTCCGCATCGTCCATGTAGCCCGTTCCGCCGTGGACCTGCACGCCGACCGATGCGACCTCCACGGCAACATCCGAGCACCAGCCTTTCACGAGAGGCGTGAGCAGCTCGAGGCGCCGGGCAGCTTCGGCACGCACATCGGGGTCGGCGGCGCGGCGCGAAACGTCGAATGTCGCTGCAACCGTGTATGCGAGGCAGCGGGAGGCGTGAGTCAACGCCTTCATCGTCAGCAGCATGCGGCGCACGTCCGCGTGCCCGATGATGGCACACGGATGGCCGGCGGCGTCATGACCCTGAATGCGCTCGCGCGCATGCGTGCGTGCCAGCTGAAGGGCGCGCTCGGCCAGCCCGATCGAGTGCACCCCGACGCCGAGCCGCATCAGGTTCATCATGGTGAACATGCAGGCGAGGCCCGCGTTCAGGTGTCCGACCAGCCAGCCGCGCGCGCCGGCGCGCTCCCCGAGGGCCATGACGCAGGTGGGACTCGCGCGGATTCCGAGTTTGTGCTCGAGCGACACGGCCTGGATGTCATTGGGCTGCAGGCCCTCGGGTGTCGGGATACGCTTGGGCACGAGAAACAGTGAAATGCCCTTCAGTCCGGCCGGCGCATCCGGGGTGCGCGCCAGCACGAAGTGCACGATGTTGTCCGTGAAATCGTGATCGCCCCAGGAAATGAACATCTTGCGTCCGTGCAGTCGCCACGCATCACCGTCCGCCTCGGCGCGGGTGCGCAGCAAAGACAGGTCCGAGCCGGCCTGGGGCTCGGTCAGGCACATCGTGCCGGTCCATTCGCCACTGGCGATGCGCGGGGCGTAGCGCTCGATCAAGGCCGGATCCGCATGCGCCCGCAGGATCTCCAGGGTGCCGACCGCGAGCTCCGGGCACATCGAGAACGACAGATTCGCCGCCCCCCACATCTCGGTGACCGCTGAAGCAACCAGCATCGGCAGGTCCTGTCCGCCGTACTCCGCGGGCGCGCCCAGGGAAACCCAGCCGTCCTCGCGGAATCTGCCGTAGGCCGCGGCGAATCCCGGCGGCGTGACCACTCCCTGCGGCTCGAGGCGCGACCCGGATCGGTCGCCCACCCGGTTGAGCGGCGAGAGCACTTCCGCGGCAAAACGAGCGGCACCGTCCAGGATGGGCTCGGCAAGCTCGGTCAGCGTTTCGTCATAACTTTCGATTCCCCGTGCGCCGGCGGCGTCTGCCGCCTGGGACAGCGCGTTGCGCATGAGCAGCAGGGGAGCTTGATAGGTGTGGACCATAGGATGGGGATAGTGGGTGATGGCGAGAAAGCCGGCTTCTTGCGGCGCCGCCCCGGCGTGACGCAGTGTCGCGCGGGCAGCGCAGCTGCGCATTCGACGCGCGCCGAGGCCGTTGATTTATTTATGTAACATAAGCAATGAGACTGCGCAACACCGCGCGCGCGGCTCGCCCGCTGTGACGGGGACTCACCGCGCGGACCTGACCGGGCGGGGGCGTACGCGCCCGTACGGGCCGGATGAGAGCGCAGCCGATGCGCCAGAATTTTCACCGCGGGGGTATCGTCCGCAGGCAATATCGCTCTAGAGCCCAGGGCAGGGGCGGATTGAGACGATGACGTGAGCGGCGACGATCCTCACTGGCAGGTGGCACAGCTCGTGGCCGAGCAGGAGGGGCGACTGCACCGGTTCCTGCGCAGGCGCGTGCGCAATGCGGCGGACATCCCGGATCTCATCCAGGAGGTGTTTCTGCGGCTGCTTCGCGTGCCGCGCCAGGAGACCATCCGCAGCCCCGAAGCCTATCTCTTTACCATTGCGCGGCACGTCGCTCAGCAGCACCGGCTCGAGACGGCTCCGACCCAGGATGCCGTGTCCCTGGAGGAAGTCCTGGGGGAACTGCGCTCGATCAGCGCCGTGGACCCGGCACTGGAAGTGACCGCCGAACAGTGCCTCGAGCGCCTGGAGGAGACGCTGCGGCAGATGGCGCCCAAAGCGCAGGCGACCTTTCTGCTGCACCGGCGCGATGGACTGACCATCGAGCAGGTCAGCCAGCGTCTCGGCATCTCGCAGCCGATGGCGAAGAAGTACCTGGTGAAGACGCTCGTGCAGTTTCGCAAGCGTCTCCAAGAAGGCGAATAGGAGTGCGCGTGAGCGTCGAGAAGCGAACCGGGCCGAACGGGCAGATCGTCGTCGAGGCCGCGCAGTGGCTGGTCGAATTCCGCGCCGGCGACATCGATGCCGCCGGACGCAGGGATTTCGATGCCTGGCTGCGAGCGTCCCCCGAGCACATCCGCGCCTTCCTCGAAATGGCCCTGCTGTGGGACGAGAGCGGCGCCATCGACGCGCAGCGCCGGATCGACGTCGAGGCGCTCATCGCCCGTGCCCAGAGCGAGTCGAACGTCATCGCGCTGAATCCCGCTGCCGCGGCTGACGGAATTCCAGTAGATGTAACGTAGTTCGCCATCGCTCACGAGGCGTGCCAAGCCTTCGGCGGTGACCACATTGTCTTGTCCCATGAAGCCGCCCATGTAAAGGACGG
>JAKAFQ010000016.1 GCA_021817875.1 Pseudomonadota bacterium | reverse complement strand
GTGGTTCCCCGGCAGCCGATCGCGGCGCTGCCGAGCCAATCGTTCGAGGTCCGGTGCCGGCCATATAGTCGCAGAACAAACCGTCTAGAAATAAAAAACTCTCTTCCCAGGGAATCCCCCGGCGCTTCCGGGTAGCCTCATTCAAAACCTCTGTCCTTCCTTCCGGGCCACCACGTCTTTTCGCGTAAACCAATATTGCATTGATTTATATACTATTTTATTTATCTGCAGGGTGGCTACGCGATAATAAAACCTATCTTCAAGGAAGTCCTCTCGGGTAGCTTCCCGCAAATCGCACCTCGCGCCGCTTGCGTTGTTAAAAAACATATAGGATGATAGCAAACTAGTTTTCAGATGGACCAGCTTGGCGTGGAATGCCGCGGCGCCATCCGCAGAGGGGCAGCAGTCTTGGATGCACTCAGGGTGGGTCGACATTGCATCGACGCGGCGGATGTCGGGGCGGGTCACGCGTGTTCTGCCGCGCAGCCGCGCCGGCCGGCAGCGCATTACAGGCTCACGATCCTGGGTGCCTCAGAAAGGCGCCGCGCCGCCGGCCAGTCTGCAGTGCGTTCTGGACTCAGTTCTACCTACGTTTGATCGGGGGAGTCATGAAAATCAATAACGCTGGCGTCGAGCGCATCATCACAGCCGTGACCCGAATCGAACCGGCGTCGCCACGCCGGGCACTGTTGCTCGTCGCGGCCGCCGTTCTCGCACCCCATGCCGTACTTGCGACGCCGGGGCAGACGGCACCTCCTGACGGCGCAGCGCGCGCCATCCAGCTGCAGGAGATCATCGTCACCGCCACCAAGCGCGCCGAGCCAATCGACAGGGTGCCGATCAGCATCCTGGCATACACCCAGCACACGATGGACATGCAAGGCATCAAGAACTTCCGTGATATCGCGCGGGTATCTCCCAGTGTCACGCTGGTGCCGACGATGGAAAGCAACACGTCGGCCAGCAACGTGGCGATCCGGGGCATCTCATCCAATGCGGGCGCCGCGACTGTCGGCGTCTACATCAACGACGCACCGGTGCAGATTTTTCCGGACAGCCTGAGTTCCGTGAATCCGTATCCCGTGGTGTTCGACCTGAAGCGCGTCGAAATTCTGCGCGGCCCACAGGGCACGCTGTTCGGCGCCGGTTCGGAGGGCGGAACGATCCGCTTCATCACCCCGAGCCCGGGTCTCACGCACTACAGCAGCTACGTCCGCACCGATCTGTCCAGCACGGCAGGCGGAGATCCGAGCTATGAACTCGGCGCCGGCGGCGGCGGCCCGATCATCAAGCATCGGCTCGGCTTTCGTGCCAGCGCCTATTACCGTCGCGGTGGCGGCTATGTGGACCGGGTGAACTGGGTGACCGGCCACGCGGTGGATCGAAACTCCAACTGGAACGACGTGAGCGCGTTGAGCCTGGCGCTGCGCTGGAAGCCGCTGCGTACCCTCAGCATGACGGCGAGCATTTTCTACCAGAACCGCCGCATCAACGACTCGTCGATCTACTGGGAGGAGCTTTCGAATCCGGGCCAGGACGTCTTCCGCAATGCCAATCAGATCGCGACGCCGACCGACGACAGGTGGAGCCTGCCGGCGATCCACGTCGCCTGGCGCCTCGGCGGTGCGGAACTCATCGAAAATGCATCCTATCTCGATCGGCAAAACGCCAACATATACGACGACTCGAGCCTGTCGCTCGCCGTGTTCGCCGGATTCGGCCCCAGACTGTTGCCGCAGGCACTGCAGTCTTACAACACACCGGGCTATCTGAACGACACCCAGAGCGTCTTCACGCAGGAGCTGCGTCTGCAAAGCACCGATTCAAATGCGCGCCTTCGCTGGGTCATCGGCAGCTTCTACCAGCACTCGCATCAGGATGCGGCGAACAACATCCAGGATCCGTATCTGAATCAGGCGCTCACCTATCTGCATGTTCCATTTCAGGTGTCGTTTTACCAGAACCTCTGGTTTCTGTACGCGGTGTCGAACCTCACCGACGTCGAGAAGGCTGTCTATGGCAACGTGGCATTCAAGGTGCTGCCGAAGCTGACGCTCAGCGCGGGCGCGCGCATCTCGCGGCACCAATACCGCATCGCGCAGTTCAGCGCCGGGCCGGTCGTCGGGACGAACACCGGCATAGCCAGCACCTCCTCACAAACCGATACGCCGGTGACCCCGCGGTTCGTGGCGTCGTACCAGATGAATCCACGCAACATGTTCTACGTCTCCGCGGCGAAGGGCTTCCGCGAGGGATCGACCGCCGGGGCCTCGCCGGTGAACTGCGAACCGGACCTGGCGGCGATCGGGCTCACCACCGCGCCCCGGGTCATCCGACCGGACTACGTGTGGAGCTATGAGGTGGGCGCGAAAAATCGACTCCTCGACAACCACCTGCAGCTCGCCACCAGCGTCTACCGCATCGACTGGCACGACATCCAGTCGGGATTCACTCTGCCGGTCTGCAACGTTCCGATCACCGCCAACCTGGGCAACGCGGTAAGCAAGGGGGTGGACGAGCAGGCGAGCCTGCTGGTTTCGGACAATCTCCTGGTCTCGGCTGCCGTCAGCTATGACGATGCGAAATTCACCACTACCACGGAGGGCGCCGGCGGCAAGGTCATCCGCTCCGCCGGGCAACCATTGAACAACGTGGCGCCGTGGAAGATTTCCGCATCCGCGCAATACAATTTCAACGCATTCGGTCATGAGTCATATTTAACGGTCGACGACCAGTATACGAGTCACAACAACGCGCCTCTCGATCTGGCATCGGCCGCTACCGACCCGACGATTCCACGGCCACCGGCCTACAACTATCTGTCGGCCCGACTCGGGATGGACGTCGGTCACTGGAACATATCAATATACGGGGACAATCTCGGCAATGCGCATCCGGAACTCGGCCGATACCGGGATACCCCCACGACATTTCTGTATCGCGGCCTGACGCTGCGCCCCCGGACCATTGGCGTGACGGCGATATACCGTTACCGATGAACGTCGTGACCGGCAGCGCCGTTTCCGGAGAGGCTCGCGCGGCCTCTACGGCCGGGAACGTGCCGTCACGCGCAGAGCGGTTGTGCGCCGCAGCATCGCGGCACCGAAACGCACCACGGCACGGTCTGTCGTTGCGGCGCGAGCGCTTGCCTCCCCCGGGCCATGCTGGGGTCCGGCTCGCTGTGGCGCGACAGCGCGACAGGCCGTTCGAGACGATGGCTCGGTTGCACGCGCGTTGGAGCTGCGGACTGAAAGCGCCCCGCTGTTCTCTGTCGGAGGGATGACGGTTCCTCGGCGGTGGCGCCAAAACCACGGGCAGACCCTATCATTTGTCACATAAACCGCACTTTGTTGCGTGCGGAACACGGTTTGGGGCCTTCAGGAAGCGTTTACACGGCCAATCTGGGACGCCGTCCCGCCAGTGATGAGCGCATTTGCGGAACGGACCTCGTCCCGACGCCGCGGCCCGCCAGCGGGCGCTGCGACGTCGTCCGCCCTTGCAGTCCCCACTCCAGAGGAGTGTCTCATGATCGACAACCGCACCGCCCCCTACGCCGCCTTCCTGTTGCGGCTGACCCTGGGCGCGCTGTTTCTGGCTCACGCCGGTCTGAAGCTGTTCGTGTTCACGCCGGCGGGAACCGCTCACTATTTTGCGTCGCTCGGATTGCCGTCGGCCATGGGCTACGTGGTCATGACCTGGGAGTTCGCCGGCGGCATTGCGCTCATCCTGGGTCTGTGGACCCGGATCGCGGCACTGTGCATGATCCCCGACCTGCTCGGAGCGATTGCGCTCGTGCACGCGCACGTCGGCTTTTTCTTCACCGATCCGGGCGGCGGCTGGGAATACCCGGGCCTGTGGGTGGTGGCGCTGCTGGCCCTCGCTCTCACCGGAGACGGAAGATGGGCGCTGAAACCCACACGTTCTCCTCACCCATAGGGCCGCGCGACACCGCAGGCGCGCAAACGCCGAACAGCCGCGCCTTCCGGGCCCAAACGGCCCTCGCAACAAACGGCCATCGCATTGACAATTGTCAGACTCATCAGCTATCGTCATAAACAAGTCACGAGACCTGTGTTTACAGGTCAGTCGACTCTCACCTGACGACTTCGACCGCTACCGCCAATCACGGGGGATTCCATGAACCGTCATTCGTTCCTGCAGCTCGCGTGCCTGTTCGCGCCGTTGACTGCGCTGCCGGCCACGGCCATCGCCGCTGACCACTCCGTCAAAGGTTTCATGCCGTCCATGCAGCTGCAGGAAGTCGTGGTCACCGCCACCAAACAGGCGACCGCGGTAGACGTCAACAAGGTACCGATCACCATCAATGCCTACACCGCCCGGGAACTCACTGCCCAAGGCGTGCATTCGATCGCGCAGATCGCGGCGATGACGCCGGGTGTGCACTTTACGCAGCAAAACCAGTACGGCGGCAGCGCACAGACCAACATCGAGATCCGCGGCATCCAGTCGCGCACCGGCGATCCCACCACCGGCATCTACTACGACGACACGCCACTGCTGGTGAGCGCCGATCAGTTCAACAACGGCGGCACGCTGCTGTACCCGGTGATATTCGACATGCAGCGCATCGAAGTGCTGCAGGGACCGCAGGGAACGCTGTTCGGCAACAGCGCCGAAGGCGGCGCGGTACGCTTCATCCCCACGGCACCCAGTCTCAGCCGCTTCAGCACCCTGGCGCAGTTCTCCGAGTCGTATACCGAGCACGGCTCGCCGAGCTCCGAGGCCGGCGTCGCGGAAGGAGGCCCGATCATCAATGGCAGGCTGGGCTTTCGCGCGAGCGCCTACTACCGTCGTGACGGTGGCTGGATCGATCGCTGCCAGCCACTGGTGGCGCAACCCGGATGCGGACCCATTCTGGGGCAGAACGTCAACAGCGACGAGACCGAGGCGTTCCGGTTCGGAACGCTCTGGGAGCCGACGGACTCGCTCAGAATCGAGCCGAACTTATATTTTCAGCGCCAGCACTACAACGACGGGGGCGGCTTCGAGATCGCCGACTCCAATCCTTCGGCCGGACAGTACCGGTTCGCCCTGCGCTACCCGATACCCGCGACCGACAAGATGTTCATCCCGAGCCTGAAGATCCAGGACCAACTGGGCAGGAGCGTGCTGCTCACCTCGATCACTTCGTACGTGTGGCAGAGCCAGAATTTCCAGAACAGCTACACGGAGTATCAGGACTGGTCGTTCTTCGGCAACCCGTATCCCCTCACCTCGACAGACTACGCGCAGGCCGACTACGTCACCATGCGCAATGACCTGTACGAGGAGTTGCGGCTCGCCTCGACTCATCCGGCATTCGGAAGGATCAATTGGGTGGGGGGTGTATTTCTCCAGGCGGCGCACCAGTTCGATCACTCGCGGGTGGTGCACCCGGACCTGCCGCAGCTCATCCAGCAGTACTACGGCAAGACGATTCAGCAGGTCCTCGGAGTCGGCCCGTACCTCGGCAAGTACGTGTACTGGGCCGATACACCGACCACCGAGAAGCAGGTGGCCGTGTTCGGACATGCGGACGTAAAGCTGATCAGGACGCTGACATTGAACCTCGGCCTGCGCTTCTCGCACTTTACGAACAAATCGTCGCTGTTTCTGGCCGGCCCGTTCAACGGCGGTAACTTCACCTTTGCCGGCGGCGCCTCATCCAATGCCGTTACGCCACAGATCGGACTCAGCTGGACGCCGACCGCATCAAGCCTTTATTACATCTCCGCAGGCAAGGGTTATCGCGCCGGTGGCGTGAACGATCAGACGACCAGTCTGATACCGACCTGCCACGTGTCGGTGCCGGTAAACATCAAGCCCGATTCCCTGTGGAGCTATGAACTCGGCACCAAGGACTTCTTCTTCAAGCGCCGAGCGGCTCTGGACGCGAGTGTCTACTACGTGGCCTGGAACAACATCCAGAACTTCACCGACATCCCGCAATGCGGCATCGGCGCGGTTCTCAATCTGGGCGATGTGGTCAGCAAGGGCTTCAACCTGTCCATGGACGCGCTGCTGACGCGCAACCTCAGGGGAAACCTGGATATCGCCTACACCGACGCGTACTTCAAGAACACCGTCGTCATCCCGAGCGGCGGCATCGGGCAGATCGTCGCGGCTGGAGATCGCATCGCCGGAGCCTCGGAGACCTCCGGGCCCCCGGTGCCACCATGGTCGGTCAGCCTTTCGGGGGAGTATGATTTCCATCCCTTCAAAAAGGACTTCTTCCTCTCGCTGCAGGACCTGTACGCCAGTCGCAACAACGGCCCGTTCTTCACCCACAACCCAGCGAATGTGGTCGAATACGATCCGACGCTGCCGACCGACCCGTCGACGAACATGCTCAACATGCGGCTCGGGTGGCGAATGCGAAACGGCTGGACCCTGCGGCTGTTCGCCAACAATGTGCTGAATGCGAACCCACTGCTGTCCGTCAATCATGCGCAGCCGTATGACCCGCGCCTGTCGGCGTCGACGTTCCGGCCGCTGACCATCGGCATTTCGGCGGTCTACAATCCGTGAGGTCCCCATCCACTCCTCCGCGGCTCGCTCCGGAGTCGACGACACGGGCCTTGCGGGGCAAGGATTCCGGGTCGACTCCGGGTGAAGGCGTCCGGTGGCCTGATTCCGCCGACAGGACTGGGCAGCGATGCACTCCGAATGCCGCGCTGCCCTTCCCGCTCGCAACACCGTGGGACACGCCCGCGGACCGACGCAGGCGCGCGCGGGACAGCCGGGGGGTCAACGGGTCCGGAGGGCGCGGCTCGCCTGTGGAACACCATCGACGTTCAGCTCGCCTGTGACGCGGGCCGAGGAGGCGACAGTGAACACTTTGTTCGATTTCTCCGGGCGCACGTGCATCGTCACGGGTGGGGCGCGCGGCATCGGCCGGGCCATCGCGCAGACCTTCGCGGCCCATGGCGCGGCTGTCGTCATCGGCGACCAGCTGATCGACGAAGCGGCCGAAGTGGTCAGGGGACTCGTGCATGGGGGTTGCAGCGCCCACGCAGTACCGGTGGACGTCGCCGACCGCCGGCAGATCTCTCGGCTGGTGACAGAAGCCGCCGAGCGCTTCGACGGAGTCGATATCGTGATCCACAACGCAGCGTTTTATCCGCTGCGGCCGTTTACCGCGATCGATGCCGCACTCCTCGATCGGACTCTCGCCGTGAACCTCGGTGCAGCGTTCTGGATCACCCAGGAGGCCCTGCCGCTCCTGTGCCGCTCGCAATGCGCTCGCGTCCTCGTCACCTCTTCTGTCGCGGGGCCCCGAGTCGCTTATCCAGGCCTGGCACACTATGCGGCATCCAAATCGGGCCTGAACGGATTCATCCGCGCTGCGGCGCTGGAGCTCGCGCCCCACAACGTCACGGTCAATGGCGTCGAGCCGGGCATGATCGAAACGCCCGCGTCATCCAATCTCGGGGACGAGGCTCATCAGGCGAAGCTGGTGGCGCAGATTCCCCTCGGCCGTCTTGGCCGTCCAGAAGACGTTGCGAACGCGATGCTCTTCCTGGCTTCCGACGCGGCTGCCTACGTGACGGGCCAGACGATCGTCGTCGATGGCGGGGCGCTGTTGCCGGAATGCGCAGTGATGCGGTCCGACTGACCGACCGAGATCGCGCACTGCGTCATTCGCGCGTGATCGAAACGGAGCAAGCCGTGCGACGTCGATCGCCCGAAGCACGCAGAAGCCGCGCCGGCGGCGCCGAAACCGAAAGTCAGTGCGGATTCCAGTGCGCTTCCGTTCGCGCCCTCGAAACGCGGCTCGCGGGCGAGGACTGAAAGGGGTTGAGCCGCGAGTCGGCTGCTCCTGCTCGAGCGCGAACGGCACGTGAACAGCCGCACACGCCGACCCGTCCTGCGGTACCGCGACGCCCCAGCTGCTCGATGCATACCGCATACGGTGACCGGCCACAATCAATTCGGGCAGGGTAAACCCGCCGACGGCCTTCAATGCCGCGTTCAGGAACCCGCCTGCAGCGACGCGGTTCAGCCGCGCTCGGACCGGCTGCCACGAGACGTGTCACCGCGACCGCGCGTCAAAGCATGTGCAATCGAAGAACTGCTCCAGGTCGGAAGTTCTCTTACGGACCCGGCCGGGCCCGTCCTTGTATATGGTGGTGGCACAAACGGTATCTCGGTGGACGAGCCGAACAGCGCGGGCCGGTGTACTGCGTTTCACTGCCCACTCATGGCACTCTCGTCGCGTCATGACTCCGATAATTGACATCGTCGGGTACAATAACTACCAATAGTCAGGCTGCTTTATCGTGCCAAAGGCGGTCCTGAACCGTACAACATCGGTTGGCCGTCCATCGCATGGACGAGGAATGTCCGCTACATCGCAACACTCTGGTGTGGAAACACTTGCGCGCGCCTGCCAAATATAGGATGCTCACAAACTAAAATCACAGGGGCCGGGGTTGCATCGCGGCTCGCCGGTTTCGGCAGCCGCGCGGCGCCAGCCCCCGGGGGCACGGCATTGGGATCACTCGAGGGGCATATCGAGCGCATCGTCCGCGCGGCCATCCGTGCGCATCTGAACCGACGTGGCTGGATGACCGCGCCCCGGTTGGGATACCCACAGGTGCGCGCGGTCGCACGACGGCCACCGGCACCGGATGGCAACGACCGATGATGCGCGCGCAGGGATCACGATCCCGCCGCTGCAGACGCCGGCCCCACCCGAGTCGGCGACGGGCAGGGCTCCCAAGCGGGTCGCGCGCCTGTTCTCGTTCCGTACAGTCACAACCGAAAAGCAATCGACGCCGCACATGGCGTTCAGGGGGATTCCATGATTCATCGTCTTCTCAGGCGGATTCCATGGCTGTGTGTGCTGGCGGGGCTGCCGGCGATCGCCGTCGCGACCGTCAACCCGGCCGCGCATGCGTCCCGGAGCCTGCAATTGCAGGAGATCATCGTCACCGCGGAGAGATTCGCCGAGCCCGTGTCGCGAACCCCGATTTCCATGACGGTGCTCAGCGGTCAGGCTCTGAAGAACAAGGGGATCGTCAGCGTAGCCGACCTGACCAACGCCGTGCCGGGCGTGTTCGTCGGTAATGCCAGCTTCGGAACTTACATCAGCATCCGCGGAGTCACCACCACCGACAACACCAGCAAGGGCGAGCAGGGCATCGGTTACTATGTCGATGGCATCATGCTCGGGCGACCTCTGGAGGAGGGCCTGAGCCTGTTCGATATCAGGCGGATCTCGATCCTGCGCGGGCCGCAGGGAACCCTCTACGGCCAAAGCACCACCGGCGGCGTCATCAACGTCACGACCAACAGACCAGCGAATCGGTTCGAAACCAGCGGCGATCTGACGTTCGGAAATTACAATGCGCTGCGTGCCGACGCGATGATCAACGTGCCGGTTACCAAATCCTTCTATCTGCGCGCCGCGGTCAACAGCAACCGGGTGAACGGCTATATCAGGCCGATCATCGATTACCGGCCCGCGGACGCCCAGGACAATCCCACGGCGCGACAGGACCAGAATGACCGCTCGGGGCGTCTGTCGGCGCTGTTCAAGCTCGGACGGCGCACCCGGCTGGTGGTGAGCGCGACGTCCAGCAGCGTGGGCGGTGTCGGCGGCTCCACGGTGCCGATCCCCACGGTGCTCGGCCACTCAGGGAGTGCGCAGCTCATTGGCTACGCCGATCCCATTGATTCGCATATCGACGAGCACTTCACCATGGTCAATGGTGAGCTCACCACGGATTTCGGTCCGGTGGCACTCACCTGGGTCGGCGGTCATATCCGCTTCAGCGCCAATGATGTCACCTCGAGTACCTTCGATCCGGGGCTGAACAGCAATCAGTACCAGTGGCTCGACTATCGTCTGCGTCCGGCCGTCACCGATTCCCAGGAACTGCGGCTGTCCAATGCCCGTCAGGGACCATGGCGCTGGGTGGTGGGTGCCGACTGGTATCGGGAAGACATCAATGAAGACTACCACCGCTTCGAAGCGCCGGTGAGCACCCCGACGTATGCGGCAAGTCTCAATGCGATAGACGCGGTCAATGATACGGTGCACGTGGCGAAGGGCGTTTTCGGCCAAAGCAGCTACACGTTCGACAAGCGCGTGCGGCTCACCCTGGGTCTGCGCTATACCGAGGACAGTGTCGTGAGACATGGCAGCATCGCGCCCGGACCGTTCGCGGCGAACTTCGGCACGCAGCTGTGTCCGCCGGCACCGCGGGACTGCATTTTCGGGCCTAATGACAACGGATCCGAGAGAGACCACAAGCTCACCTACCACGCAGGCGTGAACTATTTCTTCACACGGAACCAGATGCTCTACGGCGTGGTCGCGACGGGCTTCAAGGCGGGCGGGTTCAACGACCCCAATCCGTTTCCACCGCACGCGATCACGATCTACAGGCCGGAGTCGCTGACGGACTTCGAGATGGGTTACAAAGGCATGCTGCTCAATCGCCGCATGGAATTCGACTCGGATATCTATTACTACGATTATTCCGCCGCTCAGATCACCGCCAACGTCGCCATCGCCAATACCGTGATCGTCGATACACTGACGACGCCTGTTCGCGTGTACGGTTGGGAAAATCAGCTGACCTGGCGTATTTCGGATGCGAACATGCTGAGCGCTTCGCTCAGCCTCATGCACTCGAAATATGTGAATTTCCACGCTGGACCGACGTTCAACGTCAACTGGGCGGGGAAGTCTCTGGACCACACGCCGGCGGCAACCGCCAGCATTGACTATACCCACAACTGGTCTCTGCCGAATCAGGGAACGCTGAGCGCACATGCCGGGCTCTTCTACAGCACGTCCTACGTGATTTCCGCGTACTTTCTCGCTGCGCAATACCGCCAGCCCGCCTATACGCGCACCGATCTGCGGCTCACCTACACCTCTCCTTCAGGCCATTATTACGTCCAGGGATTCGTCAGGAACCTGGAGAACAAGGTGCAGCTGCTGGAAGTGGGTCAGACGAACATGAACGACGCGCACGTATCGGCGCCCCGTTACTTCGGAATCAGGTTGGGATTCAATTTCTGAGGGAATCGGAGCGGCAGGCGCATGACCGAGAATGCATCGAAACGGCGCCCCGCCGCGTCGCGGCGACGCAGCAGCCGCTGGCGTCACGTTTCGGCGTTGCCGAAGCGGAGCGGGACGCGCCCCTGGCTTGACCAGCGGTCGAACACGGCGAGCGCCGCCACGACGAACTGCGGGTCGTTGATGTGGCAGTCCAGCTCGACGAGTTCGACGGACGGCGGAAGGTTGCGTCGGAGCTCGTCGAAGAAGATCGCCAGCCCAGCAGGATCGCACAGCCATTCTCCGGGCCGATCTGCGGCCTGCAGCCCCTTCAGGGGCAACAGCAACGCCGTCGGCCCGCGTGAGCGTGCAAGCTTCTCCGCGATGAGTCGGGCGGTCGCGCGTCGCTCCGCGCGGCTCATGGGTACGGAGGACAGCAGGCGGTTGTGCGAGTGGTACGCCCGGTCGGCGTACCGGGCGGGCACCGGCTTCCAGGACTGCAGGTCGATCATGCCGGTGCCGCCCGGAGCGCAGATCTGTGGAATGCCGAGCGCGCCGACGGTGTCCATGCGGTGCGGTCCGGAACTGGCGACCGAGCCGTGGGCTTCGTTGGCGAGCTCCTGCAGCGCCAGATCGAACACCGCGACGAAGCGCCCTTCGGCGGCAAGCCACTCCAGCGCGCGCCCGCCCATGCCGATGCAGTGAAAAACCACCGGCTCGAAGCCGCGGGTCTCGAGCGCCGGAATCAGCGACAGCATGTAGCTCAGGCTCGATTGTCCGAGTGAACTGACCGCTATCAGCGGCCGACGAGGGGCCGGTGACACCATGGATCCGCAGGCGCCAACGATCGCGCCGGCAGCCTGGCTGAGAATTGCCTTGCAGTGACTGTTGAGCCCGTACAGCCCCCCCGACCAGAGCACCATCATCAGGTCGGGCGCCAGACGGTCCGGTGGGATCAGGGGAGAATATGCAATCGTGCTCACGATGAGTTTCGGCAATCCGACCGGCAGCGCAGCGGTGACCTCCAGCGCCAGATCCGTTCCCATGGTGCCGCCGATTGCAAGCACGCCGTGTACCGTTCCGGTGGCGTGCAATTCGCGCGCAATACGCACCGCGCCGCTCGCCATGATGGTCATGGCTTCGTTCTCGTCGCGCAGCGATACGATGGCTTCCAGGGTCGTGCCGGCAGCGGTCGCGACCCGGCTGTTCGGGATTTCGGCAGCAAAGGACGGCGTACCGAGGATGCCCACGTCCATGATGATGGCGTTCGCGCCCGCGGCGACGATCCGCTCCTTGATGAACAGCAGTTCCTGGGCCTTGGTATCGGCGGTGCCGATCAGCAGAACTGTCCGCGAGGTCAGCGAGCCCGAGCCCATGATTCCTCCAATGAGCACGAGAACAGCAGCGCCAGCCGGCCGGGCGCGGCTTCACGGCACGCCGCCGCGCCGATGCCCCTCCCCGCAGATGATCCGGCCGTCGGTGAAACCGCGAGCCACGCCGCGGGACCGTGTCCGCGCATACCGTGGCTGCAGGCCGTGCAGCGGTGCACCGAGAATAGCGCGATTCAGCCGCCCGAAGGGAAGCTTCGGGTCTCATGCTGCGCTGGGCTGCCTCCGGGGCGGCGTTTCCCCGCCGGATTCCGATCGAGGCGATCCGGGCACAAGCCGCGCCGTGCCCGTCCGACCCTGGCGTGTGGCCTTCGAGCGAATCCGGACGTTCCTTCGGCTCGACTCTTCGCGGTCGACCGCGAATGACGCCTCCGAGCCCGGTACGGGCGAAGTGCGCACCCCGCTCGGCCGTCGCCCCGCCGGCCGCACTGCCGGGTAACCCCGGAATTCCTGAGCCGCGACGACCATCGAATGCTGCGCCACTCACCCCGCTGCCCAAAGCCCCCGAGCGCACCCGCCGGCTCTCCGGCCCGTCCCGCAGGCCGCCCCCCGAGAGGCAACCGGACGATTCCCCGCTCGACCAGTCATGCGACTTGTTGCTACCATATCGGTGAGGCCGGTCGCCGTCAAGATTCGTGCCGGCACAGCGCCGGTACCTCGCAAGGCGCGGCTCGGTCTCGCTACAGGGGGTTCTGCAATGCGCAAAGCACGTCGGAACGGCATCTCGGGCGACGGGGCTGCGGAGCGGGGCATGCGGCGGATTCTGCTCGCGGCGCAGCGGCTGTTTGTCCGCGAGGGTGGCGCGGAATTCTCCGCCCGTGGGGTCGCCAAAGAGGCTGGAATCAGCCTCGGCGCGGTGCAGCACTTCTTTCCCAGCAAGGACAAGCTGCTGGCGGCGACCCTCGAGCATGTGCTCGGCGAAATCCGCCGTGAATACGACTACATCCAGGAAAAATTGCCCTTCAATGCCCAGGCACGCCTGCTTGGCGTCATCGACGTCCTGGTCGCCGACGCCTGCCGCCAGGACTCGCGACGCTTCTTTCTCGGCCTGCACGCCCTGAGTTGCCACAATGCATTTGCCGAGCGCCTGGTGAACGCCATGTGTCGACATCATCAACGGCGTCTGGCGGGCTTCATCGGGGCGGCCGCGCCGCATCTTGACGAGCGGCAGTGCCTCGATCTGGCACTGCAGTTGTACGCCCTGCTGGACGGACTTACCTTCTATACCGGACCGGGACATCACGTCATCGGCTCGCGCGCACGGCTCGCCGCAACGATCAAGCATAGTGTCCAGCGGCTCCTCGCCGCGGACGATGCCCGGCCGCGCACGAGCGCCGGGCGGCCTGCCGGCGGGGCGCCGCGTAACACGTCCTGAGCAATTCCGATACCGGCCCCGACCCCGGCGTGGTGCCCCTGCTGCCTGCGCCGCTGGCCAGCGAGGCCGCACCACCGCCACCGACAGGCCCACCTGCCGGTATCACCACGGTAGTCGGCGAGTTCATCGGGAGCGCCAACGCCGCTCCGGCACACGCTTCGCCACGGTTCAGGGTGAACTCCGGTTCTCAATCCTCAGCCGGATTCCGGCAGAGCGCATTCGTGCCATGCGTTCACGCACGCGCACTGCCGTGCGCCGTTCCTGCAATCATCTGTAGCGGGCGAGCAACGCATATCGGCTCCCCACGGGCGTCGTCCCGGCGAACCGATCCCCGGACCGATGCCGCCGATCGGCGACCGGCACGCCGGACAATGCGTGCCATCCGTCGACGCTCAAATAGCATGATACGCAACCACCTCACGGGCGCATCCATTTGCACCGCATGTGCTTTAGAATGCGACTAACTCTAAAAATACAGCGGTAAAACAGCACATTTACGGCGACATGTCGCCGCCCTCAATTCCTGCGCAACACACCGCAATGGCAAAAAGTGGTATTGGCCCAAACCGTTTTGTCTCAAACTATCACTGCACGGTCTTGCTACAGCGCATTCCAATGCGCGACATGGGGGTATCCGATGACCACTCAGCCTGCAACCATCGAGGCGCTGCATTTCTCCCGGACGCCATGCCGGAACGCCGCCGCGATGCATCCAACACCAAGATCCGGCCGCGGTGCGGCTGGCGACACGACTTCGGACCGGAACGCGAGCGCCTGGCGCATCCGTCTGCGACCCCGATCGGCCGCCGTGGCCGCGCTGTGCTGCGCTCTGGCCTTTCACGCCGGATTCGCGGTCGCGAAGCAGGCGACGCGTCATCCGGCGAGTATCGGAACAACGTTGCAGGAGGTGGTGGTCACCGCGCAGCGCCGTGCCGTAAACATGCAGCGCACTTCGGTTTCGGAGACGGCGGTATCCGGCAGCGCGATACTCAACCAGCACATCGACCGCATCAGCGATCTGGAAATGCAGGTCCCGGGACTGTCGGTCACCAGCGGCGGCTTCACGACGAACATCAACATTCGGGGAATGGGAAACACGACCGCATCACCGAATGTGACCACCGGCGTGCCGGTGTTCCGCGACGGCCTGTACGAACCGGAGGCGATCCTGCTCACTGAACCCTTCTACGACATCCACGACGTCGAGGTGCTGCGCGGTCCGCAGGGCACCATCATCGGGCAGAACTCGACGGGCGGTGCGGTGGTCATCAATTCAAACGATCCGAATTTCCGCGGCGTCAATGGCTACGCGCAGATCATCGCCGGCAATTATGGCCGCAAAAGACTTGACGGCGCGGTAAATCTGCCGATCAACGCCGTGCTCGCGGCGCGGGTCGCGTACAACCTGGAAAAACGCCACAGCTTCTTCCGGAACATCGGCGCGCAGATCGGCGACGCCACCGCGGGCGCGTACTCCAATCCGGGGCACGTCAACGAGAAAAACGTGCGTCTGGGACTGCTGTTTCAGCCCAACAGGCGATTCCGGGGACTGCTGAAGATCGAGATCAACGACCTGAGCACCGGTGGTCTGACGGCGCGGCCGCTGCCGCCGTGCTCGATCTGTTCGCCGGACTCCAGCTTCTATCAGTATGGTTACAGCGGGCCCGGCCAATACAACGGCTTCCGAAGCCTCGGCGTCCATCAGCTGGATTACAATACCCCGACCATGCAGCGCGATACGGCTGATCGCTATGGGCTCGAGCTGCGCTACATCCTGCCGGGTGACGTCACACTGCGTTCGATGACGGGATATCAGGTCCTGGAAGAGCGGCGGGTCGATGACGTCGATGCCTCTGCGGCGCCGGGCGGCGCCGGCGGCAGTTTCGGCACGGACAGGATCGGCCCGGATACCTACTACAGTCAGGAATTGGACCTGATTTCACCGTCCACCGGTCGGCTCACCTGGCTCGGCGGCACGTCGTACTTCTATCGCTTCACGCCGGTCGATTATGACCAGTATCCGTATGGAACCGCGCCGCAGCCATACGGTGCAGGCGCCATGACGGTGCTGCACATCGGTGCGCACGTGCATCTGTTCGGTCTGTTCGGTCAGGTGAGCTACCGGATCACCCGGGACCTGCAGCTGCAGGTCGGCGTGCGTTACAGCAATGATGGCCAGTCGAGCTCAGGGGTGATCATCATTCCGCTGGCGGAAAACCTCGTGATCCCGAATACCGGCAGTTACTCGAAGAGCGTGCCATCCGGAAAGGTCGCGCTGAACTGGACGCCGATCCGGCATCAGCATTTCTACGTGTTCTGGGCTCGGGGCTTCAAGGATGGAGGCATCAACAGTGCGGTCAGCACATTCAAGCCGGAATACATCGATGACTACGAGGCGGGCTGGAAAGGTCAGTTCCTGGGCGACCATCTGCGCACCCAGCTCGGCGGCTACTACATGAACTACCGCGACATGCAGCAACAGGTGCTCAACCCGCTGGGCGGTGGCAACGGTGTGATCAATCTCGGCCGATCCAGGATCGAGGGGGTGGAGTTTTCGTCTCAGGCGCTGCTTGGTCACTGGCGTGGGCAACTGGGACTTGCCTTCAATCATTCCGCCCTGGGCTCGGCGCGGGCGATTGCCGCCTACGAAACCCCCGCGACATTCAATACCAACCTGCCGCAGTGCGCGCCGGGGCAGGTCGGCCAGTGCGAAAACTACTCGCCTTACATGGTGAATCTCAGCGGCGAGACGGATCCATACTCGCCGACGGTTCAGGGCGACATATCGCTTGCTTACGTATTCGACCTGGGCGGGGCCGGCACATTGACGCCGCGTCTCGGCTATTCGTACACCGGCAAGCAGTGGGCCTCGATCTTCCAGAATACCGATTACTACCTGCTGAGCGCACGCAGACTTCTCGACATGTTTCTGAGCTGGCATTACCGGAAATGGGATCTGCAGCTCTACGTGCGCAACGCGACCAACGAGACGTATGTTGCGGGCATGGGCGCCGCTCCGACCAGTACGGGCGGCGGCGCCGGCGCCGATGCCTTCTGGGGAAATCCGCGAACCTGGGGCGTCAGCGTCACGACGTCTTTCTGAACGCACGTGCGCAGGTCTGAACACCTCCCCGCGGACGCGGGCGGCTGTGACGCCGGCAAAGCCTGTCCGGCGAGCGGCGACGGGACACAGGGCAACGGGCCGGCGCCGATCCGCAGTGCGGTGGCTGGGCGGTCGCGCTCACCATCGCGGTACGTCACCCTGAGTCCGTGGCGAGGCTTGCGGGGAAGGCACCCGGTCCACATAATCCGGCACGCTCTCCAGGGTTTGGCCGCGCGCCCATCGAGAGATGCCGTCACACCATTTCGTCTCGTCGGGGAAGCCGCTGATGCCGGAGATCCGGTCGATCGCCGGAAAATCACGGGTCGGGGCTTGGGCCCTGCTCTGCTTGGGAGCCGGGTTCGCGCTCTGGCGGCATGCGGTCCGAGACGAACCGATCGTCCATCGGCTGGCGGACGGCACGATCGTCTCCTTTGCGGCCGATACCCGCGTCGTACCCGCGCGCGGATTTCCGCTGCGCCGCGACATCTCTCTGAACGGCAAGGCGCTGTTGGAAGTTCCCGTGGCCCGCAGGCCATTGGTCATCCGTACGCGGTTGATGCGTCTCGAGGTGATCCGCCCGTCGACGCTGCTCGTTACGGCACGATGGCGCCAAAGCGGCGAGGAGGTCGACGTTCTGGAAGGTGAAGTGATCGTCAGGAAAAATTACCTTTCGAATCACCGCAGGCCGGATGATCTGCATGCAGGCCAGCTGTCCATGGTGAACCGGACGATCGATCTGATGGAGGAAGAACCGATCGGTGCAGCCTCGATCGCAAAGATCCGGGCGTGGGCGAAGACACTGAGGTGACCCGTTCAGCGGCAAGACGAAGGACCCCCGTGCGCGGCGCGCCGTGAGCGGCCTGTTCACGCAGAGCTGCGGGGACGCGGCCCAAAGGGTCGCCTCCCCGAGCGCAGATGCAACTGGATGCAGTCCGCACGTCCGGCGAACGTTGATTCCGGACGTCACGAGGGGGGGGCCAATCCGGGTTCTGACCGGTCATATAGTGTAGGCCTGTGCTATGTCCGTATGAGGGGGTACGATCATTGGCTACGCAGGGGGCACCACAGAGCCTCGCGGACTGGTTCCGGGAATGGCAGCGGCCGCTGCGGAGGTTTCTCGAGCGCAGGCACGGTGGTACGGCGGCCGATATCGATGACATTGCCCAGGAGGTGTTTCTGCGCTTGCTCAAGTATGAGCGCGCCGAGCTGATCGACTGCCCACCGGCCTACCTGTTCAGAATCGCCGCGAACGTCTCCGCCGACTGGGCGATGCGGGCCAGCCGGCGGATGCCGCATCAGTCTGAGTGGCTTGTGGAGCTGGTCGATGCGCTGACGCCGGAGGCTCAGCTCGAGCGGGCGGGCGCCGATGAGCAGTTGCGGCGCGCGCTCGAAGCACTACCCCCGCGCTGTCGGGAAATCCTACGCCTGCACTTCGGCAGCGGCATCCCCCACCGGGAAATCGCTGTGCGCCTCGGCGTGACGCGCAAGATCGTCAAGCGCGACATGGCCCGGGCCTATGCCTGCCTGCGCATGAGCCTCAAATCCGAGTTGCCGTCCTCATGAACCGTGACGAACAACCGGGCAGCCCCCGGCAGGTTGCCGAGCGCGCGGCGTACTGGCTCATCACGCTGCAGTCCGAAGAGCTGACGCCGCAGCGCCGCGCAGAGCTGATCGACTGGCTCAGAGCGTCGCCGCAGCATATCTCGGAGCTGCTGCGGACGCTGATGCTCCAGCGCGAGCTGGCCCGATTCAAAGACTGGCATCGAATCCTGTCGCTCGCCGAACCCGACGCCTCGCAGATCGTCACACGGCTCGAGGTGCCCCGTCGCCCTGCCTCCGTCCCGCCATTAGGCCGTCGTATGCGTCCCCTGGCGTTGGCGGCCGCCGGTGCCGTCGTGCTCTGCGTGCTCGGGACCTGGCTGTTCACGAACCTGCGTCAAACGGTGCTCGCGACGCAGCGCGCCGAGCGTCGCGAGGTGACCCTCGGCGACGGCAGTGTGGTGGATCTGGCACCGGACAGCGAAGTCGTGGTGCGCTACCGCGCCCAGGAGCGGCTGCTGACACTGGAACACGGCGAGGCCCTGTTCCACGCCGCCGACGATGCCCA
>JAKAFQ010000413.1 GCA_021817875.1 Pseudomonadota bacterium | reverse complement strand
GCCGGTGATCTGCATGGACGAGAAGAGCAAGCAATTGCTGCGCGAGACGCGGTGCCCCTTGCCGGCCAAGCCCGGCGTGCCGCTGCGGCAGGACTACGAGTACGAGCGCGCCGGCACCTGCAACCTCTTCGTCGCTGTCGAGCCGCGCGGCGGGAAGCGCCACGTGCAGGTGACCGAGCGGCGTACCAAGGAGGATTTCGTCAGCTTCGTCTGCCGGATGCTGCGCCGCGGGTACTCCGAGGTGCGAAAGGTGCACCTGGTGCTCGACAACCTCAACATCATCTGCGCAGCAGCTTCCAGGAGGTCCTGGGCAAGGAAGCCGCCGCCATCATCCTGCGGCGGATCCAGTTTCATTACACCCCGGTGCACGCCAGCTGGCTGAACATGGCCGAGATCGAGATCGGCATCCTCGAGCGCCAGTGCCTCGCGCGCTGCGCTGCACACCAAGCCACCCTCACCGCCGAAGTGGGGGCGTGGGAGCGACGACGCAACGCCGCCCAATGCGGTATCGAGTGGACGTTCGCTCGCCGGGATGCGGATCGGAAGCTGCGTCGATATTATATTTCGTAATTAACGTGTCGTCGTACTAGTTTCGACTTGATCGGACGCCCGCCTGAAGAGAGCGGGGTTACCCGGTTCAATGGTTGTTACCACGCAATCAATGAACTGTACTGGGAGTAACCCCGCATGAATCTTGTAAATCAAAGCATCATCAAGCACGAGGTCGGCCTGCTGAATCTGGCCGAGGAGCTGAAGAACGTCTCGCAGGCCTGCCGGAAGGACACGGAACGTCCGGTATTGGCCGTTTTCCGCCGATTGACCTGCGGCGGGCGACTCATTTAGAGTCAGGCGTCAGGAAACTGCACTTCAGACCAACCGCTTTTACCAGGCGTCGGTCCAGGGTCGCGAGTGGGTATCTGAATTCCTCAGCGACAGCAACATACCACGCGTCGTAGCTCGTAACCGTATGGCGCAGCTCCCAGATACGGTCAGAAAACGGCTCAAAGGGAAACTGCTCGATTTCCAGTTGAGTCAGATCTTCCTGTGCTCCATTCGCCTCGGCCGTGGTGATCTGCTTAGCAAGTTCCAGGCGGCGAAGGACATTGGTGACCTCTACGCGCACGAGTTCCGGCGCGTAGAGCACTTGAGCGTCCATAACCTCTTCGGCCCAGACGCCGTCGGATCCCGTATCGATTAGGGCGGCCACGATGACCGACGAATCAACGACGATGCTCACCGTCGATCAGCGTCGCGACTGCTCAGAATCTGCTCAGCAGTGACCTTGGTCCCGCTCGCGCGCTTGCGTCGCTGCACCTGCTTCAGCCACACGTCCGCAGTCGGCCGGGTAGCCAGTCGCTCTAGCGCTATTCGCAGATACTCCTGCATGGATCTGCCCTGCGCGGCAGCTCGCGCGGCAAGCTCGTGACGCACTTTCTCAGGCACGTCTCGGATGGTAATCTGCACAGTCATGCTTTCATAATGCCAGCACTGTCTGCGATATGCAAATACCTGTTGCTGCCGGAGAATTCGGTTCCGAATGGCCGCAAACTGAATATCTCGCTCAGATTGCCGATAAACGATGTCTATCTGTAGCATCTGCTCCGGCCTCCGGTTAGGCTTTGGCTTCAAGCCATCAAGGTACTCAAAGACGCTGGCAGCAAATGGCCGATCGCGCTTATTCCGCCTCTTATCGAGGCCTTAGCTTCGACCCGCCTTGCTCCTCGAAGGCGCTGGCACGCCACACCCATCCTACAGTGCGAGCAGTCGGGCAGCCCGGAGAACTGCACGTCGACCGCGATATTGGAGCGTCCTGCTTCCGTCACCAGAATTGACGGACGCAAACTCCTATCCCAACGGATCACGGCGGAATTCCTCTGCTCCAAAACCGCTCAGAGAAGCTGACTGAGAAATGTGCGTGCCGAGCTGTGCGCGGTACTTGCGCAGCTCGCCGAGCTCGCGTGCTTCGTTGATCTCCTCGATCAACGTATGGGCCTCGCGGTAGAACACCTTGTAGCCCCACCCGGGACGGCGGCCCGCCCCGGGTGGGGTGCGGCCGCCGGTGATCGCGGCCGGTCGGGTATAGAGCAGGGGTAATCCCACGAACAGGACCCCCGCCCGTGCCCGGCCGACACATCAACGATCACCAGATGAGGCTATTCATGAGACTGAGACTGACTGAGCCGGTGACGGCGGCGGCCGCGAAGGCGGCGATCAGCGTGGCGAGTGCCTACCGGATCCAGAGCGAGGCACGCCTTCCTTCGCAGAAAAGCGAACCGCGGGGTCGGCGCCGACCGGACCCGCTGGCCGATGTCTTCGATGCTCAGGTGGTGCCGATGCTGAGGGCGGCGCGGGTATCCGAGCGGTGGCGATTTTCGAGGAGCTCACGCGCCGCTATCCCGAGCTGCCCCGCGGGGTACGCCGCACGCTCGAGCGGTGGATTGGCGCGGCGCCGGTGCCGAGTTTGCCCACGAGCCCTCAGCACGCGGCTGAAGCTCGATTCGCTGGCGATGTAAGTCCCTTCGTCGGTGAGCATCGGCACGATGCGCGCCGGCGGCTGCTCGGCGAAGCGCGGCTCGTTGGCGATCCGCAGGATTTCCTCCCTCTCGGCCTCGCTCAGCGCATGGGCAGGCACGGGACGGACGGCCTGCGGTCGGCGATCTCCGCGCTCGAGGTCGCAGCCGCCTTTCCAGCGCTGCAGCGTCCGCACGGTGACGCGGGCCTCGGCACATGCGCGTCTCAGCCGAGCCCCGCCGCGGTGAGCTTCGTGCACCGCACGAGCGATACTCTGGCGATCTTCCAGGGAAATCATTCGTCCCCGCTCTCTTGGAAGATCGCCTGCAGTTTTTTTCTCAGCACCAGCAGCGCTGTGGTTTCCGCCAGTGCCTTCTCCTTGCGCCTGAGGTCCTTCTCCAGCTCCTTGATCCGCCGACGATCGGCACGCGTCTCCTGCGCCGTCGCCCGCGCTTCCTCGGGCTGCGCCAGCGCGGCCATCGCGCTCTCCCGCCACTGCGCGAGGTCCGAGGGGAAAACCCCTTTCTCGCGGCACCAGGCGCTGCGCTGTGCCTCGTCCATCGCCGTGGTCGCGATCACCGCCTCAAGCCGCGCATCCGCCCGCCACCGCTCCAAGGTCGCCCCCGATACTCCGATCTCCTGGGACACTCGGGATACTTCCGCACTCTCAGGTGGTAGCAGCCGCGCCACCGCCCGCTCTTTGAATTCGTTGCTGTATCGAGCCACTGTCGTTCCTCAATGCCCCCAGGATTACAGAGGTATCGAGGCGACAACTACGCTGACACAGGGGGGCAGCGAAGCATCGCGTGTCGAACCAAGCGACACTATTCGAGCGGCTGAGCCAGACGAAGGTTTCAGCTGGGCTGCGTACCGTGTTCCGCAGCCGAATTGATCGCGATTATCCAAAAGCCCGAGGAGGCGCATAAAGGGAATGGATGATGATGTCGGAGCAGTATCGGCCGGGGCGCCTCGAAAACTCAGCTGGTTTTTTTTGAGGACGGCGTGACTTGCCTGGCTCAGCCCGCTTATAGAAGCGCAGGATCGGGCAATAGCCGGCAACGACGCTGGCCCGATGCTTTGGCATCACTTCGGCAGATGGTCTTAATCTTCCGGCCGTCCAATAAAGTGGCACATGTCGGCCAGTGGGCCAAACGGCTCGCGTGGGAGAGACTCCCCAGCAACTCGGTGGAGGCTCTTGACCCTGTATCGAGGCAAGGGTATACTGCCGTCTCAAGAAAGTCACGTGACTAGCACTATAATACCGGGTGACTGTTTTGACTATCCATATCCTGCGATCTGACAGGTGACTTTCTATATGGTGCTAGGCAAGGGCAAAAACCGCGACCACTTGCGTGATAGTCGGATTTGGGGGCGATTAAATTCCAGATGCAACGAGGCGAAGATAATGGCGTGTTTTGCGTGTCGCCAGCAGCCCGGCCTTGCCCCATGGCGCCCGCGTCTTCGGTTAGCGACCGTGGCCTGCGGGGAACGGCCGAGCGTACTCTTCAGCTCAGTGCAATAGAAGTTCAAGGTCTCCGCCGCTCGGCGGACTTTTACCGTTCAACACGTGAACCCGAGGATCCCGCCGATGGCACTCACCCTGAAGTCCCACTATAGCGCGCTCCAGCTCCTTGCCGCGGCGCTGCGCGAGAGCAACAGGTCCTTATCATGACATTCCCGGGAGCCACGTTCATGACGCGCAGAAATCACCTGACCCTGGCAGTGGCGGCGGCCATCGGAATCGCCGGCACCAGCGCCACATATGCTGCCCAGACGAATGTCAGTGCCGCGCCGTCGACTCAGCTCGGCGAGATCGTCGTCACGGCGACCCGGGAGCGGACCACCGTTCAAACAACGTCGATCAGCATCACGGCGGTCACCAACGCGCAGATTGCCTCCCGGGGCCTAGTCAACCTCGATAGCCTAGTTCGTTCGGTGCCCGGTA
>JAKAFQ010000015.1 GCA_021817875.1 Pseudomonadota bacterium | reverse complement strand
GATCTGCGCAAGGGCTACCTGCAGCAATACTTCGGCCTGGCATCCAAGCCCGGTGTCAGCGACTACATCGCGGGCGATGCAACTTTGCAGGATCTGCTGCAACCCGCCGGCGTCCCGGGCCTCGACTTCGTCGCCCGCGGCCAGGCCCCGCCGAATCCGGCCGAGCTGTTGATGCACGAGCGCTTCGCGCAACTGGTCGCAGAGCTCTCGGACCAATACGACTACGTGCTGCTCGACAGCCCGCCGGTGCTCGCGGTGACCGACGCCACCATCATCGGCAAGCTCGCGGGCACCACCCTGGTGGTGCTGAAGTCCGCCGAGCACCCGATGCGCGAGATCGAGGAAACCCTCAAGCGACTGAACGGCGCCGGCATACGGCCACGCGGCATCCTGATGAATCAGGTGGGGCAGCGACTCGGCACCTACGGCTACGGCAACTACGGCTACGCCAACTATCGCTACGACAACTGACGACGCAATCATCCCCGTTCCGGCCAGACCCAGGAAACCTCACGGATGAATGCGACGGTGATCACCCTCAAGGTGCTGGTGGCCGTCGTGCTGCTGGCGAGCGCGCCGCTCGCCCTGAAACGCCGCTGGCGGTTGTTTCTGGCGATTCCGCTCTGCGTGTTCCAGGGCTTCGTGCCGGGGATGCAGGTCGCCGGCGTGCCGATCCCGCTCGCCTTCTGGGGCGGCCTGATGCTCTGGCCGGAACTGGTCCGGGAAATACGCGTCGTGGCGAGCTGGAAGCCGACTCTATACGTACTTGGCATCGTCGCGCTGTACACCGTCAGCCTGCTATGGTCGCCGGACCGTAAGCTCGGCCTCGCACCCATCGGGTACTTCCTGCAGTTCCTGGTGATTTTCGCGGCCGTGGTCACCGAAGGCCGGCGCGATGAGCGCCTGATCCTGCGCCTGCTGGCGGTCACGCTCGTGATGTCCCTGGTCGAGGCGGCGCTGGTGACGGTTGGCCGGGTGCTGCCCGGCACGAAGATCCTCTTCCTGCTGTCGCCGGTCGCGAAATGGGTCGTCAGCCCGAACCTGATCAGCAGCCTGTTCACGGATCAGTTCAACATCTGGGATCCGACGAAATCCGGCGGCATGTTTGTCAATGCAAACGTGGCGGCCAGCTTCCTCGGCATCACTGCATGCACCGCGCTGGGATTGGCATTGCATCTGCGCAAACCATGGCTGGGCGCATTGAGCGTCGCCCTGCTCGGTGCCATCGCTTTCGCGGGCTCCAAAGCCGGACTGATACTTGCCGCTGCAGTCCCTATTGTGATGCTTCACGCCATCTCCCTGCGTTATCGCGGCTGGCGGAACCGGCTGCGCATGATGATGGTGGCCATCGTGATCGGCGGCACCCTCGCCTGGCTGGGTCCGAAGGCCATCCACGTCCGCGAAAGCGGTGCCCTAACCCAAGTGAGTGGCTTCTTTCACCACTCGAACGCGTCACTGTCCGCCCGTGAAGAGATCTGGCGGTTCGGTGCACAACAGTTCCTCGAGCACCCGTTCAAAGGCCAGGGCTTCGGCGGCTGGCAGGCGGAATTTCCGCGCTACGCCCGTAAACTCGGGCTCGACCCGGGGCTGCCACCTGAGGACAGCATTATCTACCTATGGTCGCAGGCAGGAGCGCTCGCGGCGCTGCTCGGACTCGCATTCATCTACGAAGTCCTGAAAATCGGTTGGCGCCAGGTCCGGGACCGCCACTCGCAGGCCTTCGGACTGAGCTTGGCGATGACCGGCGCATTCCTCTGGACATTCCTACGAGGGATGGGGAGCAACTTCGGGCTGCTTGGAGAGGTTCACATGTCCCCCATCCTTGCAACGCTGCTGGCGCTGGGGTATCTGCAGCGTCGACCGCACCCGGCGCCAATCCGGCACACTTCCCCGCCCTCCAGAGCCGACTCACTAGGAGCGCACACACCCATTCAGACGACCCATGCGCCCGGGTAACGCCCGTGAACGACAGACAGCTCACAGTCCGCACAGCCGCACCAGAAAGACCATGCGCAGACCCGCCGGGCGCCCCGCCGCCATGAACCCCTATCCCTCGCCCGACGGCCCAGACTGCCTGCAGAGCTTCAACGACACGCACCTGCCCGGCCGCACCCCTGTGCAGCGCGACCTGGCGGCAGTTCAACCGATCAAGACCACTGACCTCACCCACCACCTCCAGAAGCACCGCACGCGCTATCGATCCGCGCGGATCATCGGCACTGTGAACCTGCGACATCGCAGCGCCGCAAGACACTCTTGGATAACGCCGGCATACGTGCGGCCGGATCGGCGTCGGCTCCATGTGGCCGCGACATTTCCATCGACCACCAGGACAGGCACTCAATCGTGACTCCCGGCGAGCATGAGGCCTCAGCGCCGGCCGAATTTTCCCGCTACCTGTCCGGGGAACTTCTGTACGGCGATGATTTCGCGCCGGAACAGATCGCCGCCTGGTACGAAGACGAAAAGGAAGGTTATGCCGATCTAGGCCGCCGTGACCACGATGCGTATTTTTACAGCTACCACGGTCTCAACATCTGGCACGTCTACCGCCACCTGCCTCCAGTCCGCTTTCCCCGGGTTCTCGGCTTCGGCAGCGCATACGGCCACGAATTCGCCCCCATCGCCTCCCGCATCGATCGACTCAGCATCGTTGATCCATCGGATGCCTTCGTCAGCCGGGACGTATACGGCATTCCCACAGAATACGTAAAACCTCACGTTTCGGGAAAACTGCCCTTCCAATCGGACGTGTTTGATCTCATTACCTGTTTCGGTGTGCTGCACCACCTTCCGAATGTCAGCTACATCTTCGGCGAACTGGCCCGTGTTCTCAAGCCGGGCGGCTTCCTCGCCATTCGAGAACCGATCATATCCCTGGGTGACTGGCGACACGCCCGGCCGGGATTGACGAAGCGGGAACGGGGCATCCCCCTTCACGTGCTACACAGACTATCCAGCACCCACCGACTGTCGTTGGCAAGCGAAGGTTTGTGTATTTTCCCTCTCACCAGTCGATTCTTTCAGTCGCTTTTTCATGGTTTCAACCAACCCACAGCAGCCCGCTTTGATTCCTTTGCATGTCATCTGTTTCAGTGGAATCTCAGATACCACGCGCGCACGCTGTTTCAAAAATTCCGACCCACTTCCGCATACCTGCTGATACGCAAGTGATTTCGATGGCTGGCAGATGGCACCCTGTCTCTCTGAATGCCGCGGCGCGACGGCCGCCCCGCACAGTGCCGAAGCGCGCACCGCCGACTTCACCGGACGGCCGCAGCCGCATAGCGCTGTCACCGGGGCGAAGCGGGCCCAAAATTGCCTCAGGCATTCTCCAAGGCACGTGCCAGAAACCGCCGCGTGAGCAGCTCGCCCACCGTGTCCACATGAGCGGAATTTGTCTGCAGGGGGACACAAAGCAACCCGCCTGCACTGCCCGGTCCACGCGCTCATCGACCGTTTCCAGATGAATCCAAATGAAGCGTAAAATCCTTCAATGTGTTCGGGAACTTCGCCCTGGAGGGGGCGTAAGCGGCGTCGCCTACAATCTCGAGCAACACTTCCGTCTTCTGAATTGTGAGACCCGCCGGCTTACGATCGAAGATCTGGGCCGACTGAGCGTCAAGCCTCATACCACGACCCAACCGCTCCGGAAGAAACTCCGCACCATATTCGAGGGCATGTGGTACTCGGTAGCCGGCACCGCGATTGCAAGAAAACTCCGTCTGCACCCAGACGTCGTGGTCATCACACACAATGACGTGCTCTTTGGCGACATTTACGTCAACCACGGCTTTCATCGCGGCTGGTTATTCGACCTGCCGCTGCCCGACCGATTACTCCGATTGTTTTTCAATCCGCTTCATGTTTTCCTTCTAAGCCGGGAGTGGCTGCGGTTTCGCCTGAACGTTCATCGCCGTATCGTCTGTTTCTGCAAAACAGACGCAGAGTCGCTCATTCGCGCCTATCCGACGGCCAGAGACCGCATTGCGTACATTCCGAACGGCGTTGACATCGCTCGATTCAAGCCCGACCAGCCTGCACGCGAATCACTCAGACAGCACCTCGGCTACATCGACGGCGATTTTGTATTAATATTCGTCGGCCACGAATTCGTCAGGAAAGGCCTGCGATTCGCCCTGGATGCGTTGTCGTTGCTGCCTTCCAGGGTCAAACTGCTCGTCGTCGGTGGCGCCGCTGACGTGTCCTACGGCAAATTCGTTCGCAAGGTGAGTTGCAGTGCTTACAAGGACCGGGTGCAATTCCTCGGCACCCGAGCTGACATCCATTCTCTCTTGAATGCCGCGGACGCACTGGTACTGCCGTCCTTCAGTGAAACGTGGGCGTTGGTCGGGTTGGAGGCGATGGCCTGTGGCATCCCGGTTCTGATGACCGCCGTCGGAGGAATCACCGAATATCTCCACGATGGAATCAACGGATTCATCGTCGAGCGTGATGCGCAGGACATCGCCGAGAAGACCTGCCGTTTGATGGACGATGCCCAACGGCTGGAACAATTAAAAAAATCCGCACGCCTGACGGCGACGCAATATTCCTGGAGCACGGTTGCCACCGCGTACCTGGAATTGATCGACGGGATACAGAGGGAAAAGCAGAGAGAAGCCGTCTCGAGAGATTTCCGAAACTAAAAGCAGCCGGGAATTCACCGACCCGAGCCCGACATCATCATGACCCCCATTGCAATATACCGACATCAGCTCTTCAAGCTCTCGGAAACTTTCATCGTGAACCAGGCCGAACGGCTTCCGAGCTGCGACGTGATCTACCTGGGACGGGAACGTCTGGCCGCAGGGCCAGCTGGCGCAGACAGTCGGGTGCTGCGCGATCTGCCAGGGCAAATGAGTCGCGCCGCCCTCATCCGGCAGGTCATCAGCCGCGATCCGACGCACTACCTCCGCCTGCTGGCAGACCGCAGAATCGCATTGGTTCACGCGCATTTTGGCGTCGAAGGAGTGTATGCGCTACCGATTGCAAAACGACTGAGGATCCCACTGGTAACCACGTTTCACGGATTCGATGCCACCACGACGCGCTTGGCGCTGCTGACCGCCGGTCATCCATCATGGTGGAATTACCTCCTGCACCGTCGAACTCTCGCCGCGGACGGCCAACACTTCATCTGCGTATCGGAGTTCATTCGCAGACAGGTGGTGTCACTGGGCTTTCCGGAATCACGCACAGAGGTTCATTACATAGGTGTCGATACCGACGCCATTCAGCCGACTTCGTCGCGCCTTCCAGAACCAACGGTCCTGCACGTCGCCCGCCTCGTCGAAAAAAAGGGGACCCGTGATCTCATAGCGGCGTTTGCACTGGTGCGACAGCGTGTCCCGGAAGCGAAGCTGGTGATTATCGGTGAAGGGCCCTTGCGCGCACCTCTGCGCCGCCAAGTCCAGGAACTCTCGCTCACCGACCACGTCAGCTTTCGCGGTGCGCAGCCTTACGCCGAGGTGCTGCAATTTATGGCGCGAGCGTGGCTCATCGCCCTTCCAAGCGTCCAGGCCAAGACCGGAGACGCCGAGGGGTTCGGCCTTGTCCTGGCGGAGGCCGCCGCCAGTGGCGTGCCGAGCGTAGCGACCCGCCACGGGGGCATTCCGGAGGCCGTCAAGGATGGAGAAACCGGGGTTTTATGCGCAGAGCATGACAGCACCGCGCTGGCAACCGCAATCATTGATCTGCTCCGCGATGATGCGCTGCGTAACCGCATGGGAAGGGCTGCCCGCAGGCACGCTGAAACGCACTTCAACCTGACTCGGCAATCTGCCAGACTGCAGCAGATCTATGCTGACGTGCTGCGCGCCGCCCCATGAAGACTTTGCGCCACATCGTGCTCGCCGTCCGCGCGCTGCCCCATCACGGCATCGGAGGCATGGAGGCGGTGGCCTGGGACGTCGCGACGGCGTTAGCCGACCGGGACATAGCAGTCACGGTTTTGACTGCGGAGATTCCGGGACGATCCGCATCATTCGTGGATCGGGGAGTCCGGGTGCGCGCGCTTCCGGGGGCAAACTGGCGCCGATACGGACGACGGTGGTGGTCGACCACCCGACGGGTGTTCGAGCAGGAAATGCTCGAGGATTGCGATCTCGTGCTGAGTATCAGTGCTGGGGGATTCGGTCTCTTGCCTCTGCGCAGCCGTATACCCGATGTCCCATTTGTGCTGCAGGCACACGGAACCTCAATGGGCGAGGTGCTCTCAAAGTGGCGATCCGGGAACCTTTTCTCGATGGCGACCTCCGCTCGCAACCTCGCCTATATTCCCAAGGATCTCCGAGCCTATGGCTCTTTCGACGCCATCGTCGCGGTCGGTCAGCGCGTATTCTCCGATTTCTCAAAATGGCCTTATCGGCGCGCCGCCCAAAGCGGCCGGATCACATTGATCCGCAACGGCATCGATACCGCTGTCTTCCGGCCTGATTCCGATCAGCGGCAACGGCTTCGCACGGAACTCGGCTGTGGCACCGATACCAGGTTGATCATCTCCGCGAGTCGATTGCACAAGCAGAAGGGCATCGCGCTCGGACTCGATGCATTCGCGCTGTTAACCCGGACCCGGTCCGATCTACGCTATCTGATTCTCGGCGACGGTCCTGAACGTACCGCCCTGCAGACACGGACATCGGCGCTCGGCATCAGCGAGCGCGTGCATTTTCTCGGCGGCATCCCAAGAGAGCGCATGCCATGTTACCTCAACGCCGCGGACGTCATGCTGTTTACCACGACTCACGTCGAAGGGGAACCGCTCAACGTGCTGGAAGCTCTGGCAGTGGGCTTGCCGGTGGTTGCGTCCCGCCACCTCTATCCACGCGCAACGCCGAACGACCAGGTCATCCCGGTGTGCCCTGACGACAGAGGCGAAGTGTGCGCCGGCCTTGGACGTGCGTTGCACCTGGCGCACGACACCAGGCAGTGTTCGCTCCCCCCGGGCTGCTCCATGGCGGATACCACTCAATCATATCTGGAGCTATTCGACAGCTTGCTGAACGAGCGCCCCCGGGACCGGACGTGACGGGCATTCCGTTGCCATGATCCATGCCACCAACTCAAACACCAGTGACTGCCGCATGCTCACCGCATCATCGTGTCAAACGCCCGCCAATTGGCGCACTCCGGACACGGCGAGCCGCCCAGGACCCTCTGCTGGACGACACTACAGGCGCGCGCCGGCGCACTCAGACTGCCGGTACTGCGGCAAGAGTACGCCGCGCTCATGAGAGTCCGCACGCCGGCCGGAATCCTCGCCAGCACAGGGCGTGCAACCGGCCCCATTGCAATCGGAGACGAACAGATGCCGTCACACACAAATGGGGCCTTGCCACGCACTCGTCTCAGGACTTTTTTCCGGCTACCCGAGCGATTCTTCGTCCTGGCGAGGAAACGAGGCCTCCGCATTGCGGTACAGCGCGCGTTGATGCGGATATTCGGCCTCAAAGGCGAGATCGCCAGAGCCAAGGACAAAGTTCTCGGCCACTTGTGGCGCCTGCACGGTGGAGTCGTGGCATATGGCCCCTTCAAGGGAATGCGGCTGAGCCAGGAGGTATGGTGGGGCCACTATGATTTGATTACAAAAACGCTGGGCGTTTACGAACATCACGTGCTCGAGAAGCTCTTCGAATTGCGGGGCGCCACCCGTGTACCGTTCGTCGACATCGGAGCCGCAGATGGTTATTTCGCGATTGGCGCGGCCGTCAGCGGACTCAGTGAAACGGTCTACGCCTATGAAATAACCGCACGGGGCAGAGAAGCTCTCGCATACAACGCGCAAATCAATGGATGCCTTGAAAAAATAACCATCTGCGCCGAGGCGAATTTCGACAGCCTGTCTCAACTGATTCTTGAACATGGGCAGGCGTTGATGCTCATAGACATCGAAGGGTTCGAATTCGACCTGCTTGACGAACGCGTTCTAAACCTGTTGTCTGACTGCCATATCATCGTTGAGCTGCACCCATCGGTCGTGGAGCATGGACACGAAAGGCAGGAGCGGCTCATCAATGTCGCGAGACGACATTTTGATGCGCATCTCATTGAACGGGAATGCTATCGCCCGAATCGCTTCCCCGAACTGAGCGGGTTCAGTGACGATGAAAGGCTACTCGCATTGAGTGAAGGCCGCGGCAGAAACATGCAATGGCTCGTGCTGTCTCCGAAGGGAGAATTGCCATGATTGCCGATCGTCATCGTTTAGTTCGGTTGGCCACAATATCCGAGTCGGCATGCCACTGCAGCATTGGCACGAAGCCGGGCTTCGTTGAGAGCACACGCCAGGTTCATCTCCGACCTGCTGATCACCGCCACGCGGGCACCGGCTGAATGCGGTCACAGATGAACGCATGGAGTCAGAGATTGCGCACACGAGTCAACAGGTGCATAGGCGGACTGCTGACGGCGACCTTGGGAATCTGCCATTGCGCGTCAGCACAAGGCTTCCTTCTCGGTGCTGTAACGGGCGTGATCTCCATTCCGGGCAACCAGACCTCGCGCCTCGTTGCGGCGAGAAAAATTGGCCTCAATACGCTGCGCGCGGATGCGGCGTGGAAATATGTCGAGACCACCAAGGGAATCTATCGAATCCCGCCGGCCTGGGACCAGTTCGTCGACCGCGCCAACCGGCAAGGCATCCAGGTTGACCTGGTCCTTGATTACGGCAACAGGCTCTATGGCCGTGGAGGCAAGCCGCGCTCTCCACAGTCTATTGCCGCATTTGTGCGTTACGCCACGTTCGTGGTCAAGCACTTTATGGGCCGCGTGCGCTACTATGAAATCTGGAATGAATGGGACACGCACACCGGCGGGGCGCCCGCGGGTGACGCCACGGGTTATTCCAGGCTCTTCAATGCGGTCTATCCGGCATTGAAGCGAATTGCCCCGAAGGCGACGTTCATGGTCACATCGTCTTCGTCGGATCCGGGATACGAACGGCTTTATGAGACGCTTGCCCAGGATGGCGTACTGTCGCGCGCCGATGCGGTCGCGTTTCATCCATACGACCTGGAGGAACCGAATTACCGTAAGATCATCGGAGCGCGCGGCCCTGAGGTGAGCATTCGGCGGGTGATCGCACTCGAGGCCATGATGCGCCAGCGCACAGGACGAGCGACCGTACCGATTTACATTACTGAGATCGGCTGGCCCACGAACCGAGGACGATTTGGGTTCCCCGCACATGACGTTGCTGCCATGGCTGAACGCATGGTTTTGATGGCATCGGCGCTTCCATACGTGCGCGGCATCTGGTGGTACAATCTCCGTGACAGCTGCCGCGATTCTTACAATGACGAATGCCGCTTCGGACTGACCAGTCCCGACCTGTCATTCAAGCCCGCCGCTTATGCTGTTCAGTCCGTGGCGTCGGTGGTTCGGCACGACAGCCTGGTATTTGATCCACGATCCGACCTGCGGTCGGGACTGGTGCTGCTCGATCGGAACAACGACACCGGGCATGCACGGATTGCATGGTACGTGGGAACTGAAAGACAGGGATTCGGAAATGCTGAGGGTCACTACGCAGTCCGGTGCGACCCCCAGCTGAGCATAGTACGGACCACGTTGCGCGCTTCCGCTCAATTAGAGCCCATCACGGCCGTACCGACGGAGTTCTCGTACGGCCGGCCTGCATGTACCCGCCGGCCGCTCGGCAACCTGGTCTCAACGCAAGGCGGGAAGCCATGACGCGCCGCGTACGGCAGCCCGCCAGTGACATACCCATGACACTGTGGCCCGGACCCGTCCGGTCGCGTCGGCCCCCTCCGATGGTAAGAAGTGGCATCATCCTTACTGACGGGCCCGCGCCCCGTCGCGGCGCCTGGCGGCGCGCCAACGTGTCTGGTTGCCAGCGAGGCCTGTCCTTTTACCGTGATCTGCAGGCGAACGTGAGCGTCGGGTCGGGCGGATAGTCCATGCGACGTAACGCATCCTATGTATTCCTGGGAAACTTCGCTTCGAAGGGACTTGGGCTCGGTCGCGAAATCCTCACTGCCGCCCTGTTTGGCACCGGAGCCCTGGTTGCGGCGTTCCGCATCGGCCTCGCCGGGACGCTCATTCCGATCAATTTCCTGACGAGCGACGCGCTCAACTCCGTATACATTCCGCTTCACAAGCACTTCGCCCGCAGATCAGAGAACGGTGCCCGGCTATTTGTATGGACAAGCGGCGCCGCGCTTCTTGTCGTAGCACTGACGATTGGCACAGTACTGTGGACCGGCGCCTCGATCTGGGTGCACGCACTCGCACCGGGACTGAGGCCCACCGTGCGCGCGGTCGCCGGCTCCGTGCTGCGAATCCTGAGCATCGGTGTGCCACTGTATCTGCTTTCAGCGTTCCTCGTGTTTGTGGGAATGGCCAATGACGATTTTCTGCCGATGTCCGTCCGCGCGTCCATTCAAAACGTCGGATTGATCATCGGCATAGCCTCGGCATACCTCTTTTCCAGTCCCGACCTGTTCGCCTGGGGATTTACGCTGAGCTACCTGGCTTTCTTCTTTTGGGCCCTTCAGAGAGAATTCACAGCGGGGTTGCTCAGGTTTCCCAGCGCCTTTGACGCTCGTGCCGTGAAGCGGGTATTGATGCGAATTTGGCGAACACTGCGCCCTCTTCTCCTGCTGCCCGTCTTTTTGCAGGGCAATATCGTAGTGGAGCGCATGGTGGCCTCGTTTATCAGCGTCTCCTGCGTATCAGCGCTGGATTACGCGCGGTTTGTGAGCGAAAGCATGCTAGCGATGATCGCCGTTCCTGTTTCTTATGCAGGCCTGACGGAGTGGAGCGGCCTCAGCCTGCGGGACATGCGCCAACGGCTTTCCAAAGTGATTGCCTTTTCTCTGGTCGTCGGCATTCCCATATCGGCCTTTCTTCTTGCCAACGCATCGTTGGCCGTCAAGATTCTGTATGCGCGCGGCGCGTTTACCGAGAGATCCGTTCAGGTAACCGCACACATTCTCTCGGGGATAGCCTATGGTCTGTGGGCGCAGGTTCTCGGGTATATCCTGATCAAAGCCTTGAGTGCGCAAAGGCAGAACGGCAAGGTCCTGTACATCATGGCCGCGTCGCTGTTTTGCAATGCCCTGTTCGACATTCTTCTGTATCGGAATTTCGGCGCACGGACGCTGGGCCTCGGCAATTCGTTGTACGGAATAGGCATACTGACGGGAACCCTGACCGCATTGAAATTATGGCCTGCGTTCATCAGGGAAGGCAGTTCACTCCTGATCGGCGGAGCAGGGTATTGCGCGCTCATGGCGATATATTCATCTCATCCGCACACGATCTGGGGGCACGCAGTCGAAGTCGGTCTGTTGACAATGGCGTTCTGGGCGGCATGGATTCTCGCCCAGGGGAAGCTACGGCGGTTTGTCTTGCAGATTCTGTTTCGCTTCGGCGGGGGAGGAAAGGGATGACCGCCGCTCAAATCCGTGCGGCGGTCTCTGCGCCATACGTTTGGCGGTTCCGGCCGCCGCCTGCAGCAACTGCCGGACCGGATGTGATGGCGGGCAGGGATAATGTCGCGGAACGTCCATCGAAGTCGAGGACCGACAGAATCACATCCGCTGGAGGCAGCATGTCGATCTGTACGACAATTCAGCTTAAGGTGGATTGCACCTCGAATTCCCGGTACCGAACTTGCGGACGGACAGCTTGAGCAGTCGGGGTTTGGCGTGATGTCCCGGGACATTGTATTGCTGTCGACGGCGGACTGGGACAATCCATTCTGGACGAACAAGCAGCATGTCGCGGTGGAACTGGCGCGGCGAGGGTTCCGCGTCCTCTATGTGGAATCATTGGGCCTACGTCGCCCGACACTGAAATCGCGCGATCTCAGGCGGATGTCGCGCCGGCTGTTCCGGGCGATTCGTGCGCCACGGCAGGAACGCGACAATCTCTGGGTCTGGTCACCTTTGGCACTGCCCGCACATGGGCGTCCCTGGGCAAGACGGTTCAACAGGCTGCTGCTGCGGGCAGGGCTGAGCATCTGGTGCAGATGTCTGCGTCTGCGGCCGGACGTTCTTTGGACATACAACCCGTTGAGCACCGAACTGTTGACGCTTGCGCGGTTCCGCACGGTCGTTTATCACTGCGTCGACGAGCTCAAGGCTGCTCCGGGAATGCCGCGGGAGATCATAGAGAGGACGGAGGCAGCGCTCGTCAGGCGCGCGGATGTGATTTTCGCCACCGCGCCGAATTTGACCGAGAGCCGCCGCCAGCTCAATCGCAATACGCATTACTTCTCCAATGTGGCCGACTACGAACACTTCGCCCAGGCGAGACATCCGGCGACGCAAATTCCGCACGACCTGGACCGGATCCCCGAGCCACGGATCGGCTTTGTAGGCGCCATCAGCGGTTATAAAGTGGATTTTTCTCTGCTGAGCCGGCTGGCACGCGCCCACCCGGAATGGTCGATTGTGCTCATCGGGCAAGTCGGCGAAGGGGATCCCTGGACCGACCTGTCGGAGCTGACGGATCTGCCGAATGTTCATCTGATCGGGCCCAGGCCTTATTCGATGCTACCGGCATACCTGAAGGGATTTCGGGTGGGAATCCTGCCGAGCGTCAGAAATGACTACACGGCATCGATGTTTCCGATGAAGTTCTTCGAGTACCTGGCCGCCGGGCTACCGGTCGTCAGCGTCAATTTGCCGGCACTCCGCGCCCATGGCGACGTCGCAAGACTCGCTGATACACCCGAAGCCTTCATCGAGGCGGTGGAGAGTGAGATGGCAGACGACGGATCTTCAATGGAGAGCAGGCTTGCGCACGCTCAACGACATACCTATTCATCGCGCATGGACGCCATGCTGGACGTCCTGGAACGTATTACCGGCAAGTGACGCCACCGGCGCGATGGCCACCTGACCAGGTACTTGCCGCATGTCGACTATTGCGTGCGGCGCTCCTTCGTCACCGCGAGTGCCTCGAGCCCCCACCGGGGCCGTGGGGCGCCCACCGCATCCGCGCAATAGGATGGACCCCATGCCGCAGCTGAGACGCGCGAATGAGCGCCCGACCTGTCTTTAAACCGTGCTGTTATCGCCAAGGGCCATTTGCGCCGGCTACATGCGCATTCGCGCAACGATCGGGCTTAATGTATCAGCTTGCCGGCTTCTGGAGTACCACGCTCGCATAGCTTGCAAGCACCGCAATCGGATGGCGTAAAAGCCACCGCGCCTTCAAATGCTCCAGATTCCGAATCATCGGGATGCGCTCGTAGTACCCGTGACCGAAGTAGCCGGCGTAACTCACAACCCGAAATCCGATCCTATTGAATCGGCGAATTTGCCTCCGAGTCGGCCCGCCACACCATCGGTAGTAGGCGGGAAACTTGCCTTCAAGATGCCTGTCCCGAGGGGCAACGCTGGCAAGGATCATCTGCCCAAGCCGCTCGGGCACCATTCGGTTGACAATGAACGGCAGCGCATACGGCGTCGGAAAAAAATGAGTGGCGAAGCCGCCGGGTCTCAAGATGTTGAAAATGTTTTGATGGAATCTCTTGCCATCGCTCACATGCTCCGCAAGAGCTTTCGTAAATACCACGTCGAAACGCTCGTCGCAGCTGAAATTCTCCGCCGAGATGTCCGCCTGAATCTTTTTATAGCGCGTCGGCGCTTTCGCGAGCTCGGCTGCCGAAATGTCAAGCACCGTATAATCCAGCGATATCTCGACATCCCGCAGGAGCGGGTTGGCCCCGCCGCCCACATCGCAGACTCGACTGGCATCGTGCATTTTTATGAGATCAATGACCTGCTGCTTATAGCGAGCACCAGCTCCATTGATGTAGTCGAACGTGATCTGCACCGTCTCTTCTCTCAATAGCCTCGCTCCGGTATCGGGCGATCGTCAAGAATTACCGCCAGCAATTCTGAATCCACAAGATGCAGAGGGAGATTGTATGCGCACTATACCGACCCCGGCTGCCGCAGCAATCTACGCGCGGACGGCCACGTCTGTCGAGCCACTCGGCACTGCGGATTTCTCCCCCAACACGGCCTCCCCTCATCGGACCCCGTCCGATAATCCGCGTCTTGGCTGACATGCGATGGTACTCGAGATTGTCAAAGAGCGCATCCACCGGCCAGGTGACCCCGTGCTCGGCAAATTCATCCGTAAGGCGCTCTGCTACCGAGCTTTGAGACTGATGACTCGCACGCGCACCGATTTCAGCTTTTCGATGGCCGGGAGAATGTGCTCTTGGCGCAAAACGCGCTGTGGCTCAGTCAGTCGGGCCAACCACACTGACATCAACGGCTCCGCCTCCGTCGATCCCGTTGAATCACGGGTCAGGCTCCAGCGATCGGGAACACCCTCGGGACCGTTCTGGCACGGCCTATCCCAGAACAGCTTTCAGGACGGGGCCTTCGACCAAATCGACTTGCGGAACCGCCCATCCCCCACCCTGCGGGACGCGGCAGGCCCGTCACGCAGTTTCAGCTCGCATGATTGATTTCATTATGGTTGCTGCGCCAGTACAGTGTGGAGCCGAATGCACAATGAGAATCCGCGCAGCCGGCCACCGTGGGCAGGTCACTCCAAGCCTCGATATGCGTCACCGAGTCACAATTGTTGCAATCAGCACGACGACAATGCACGGGTACGCTGCCATCTGCAACAAAGGCATACCGGCCGCGACTCACGTCACGCCTCCTGCGAAGTCCGCTGACGACGGAGTCGCCGGATCGGTTGCGAGCAGTCCATTGAGATGAGCGGTGACTTCCTCGACGGTGATCGCGGCCATGCAGTCCGGGGGGTGCGCCGGATACTCGAATCCCAGATTCAGGTAAGCACATCCGGATTCCGGGCCCGGTCCGACGACGATACAGTTGCGGCCCACCGGCCCCCACCGGCGGGGATTGGTGGGGCCATGGAGTCCGAGAGTCGGCACTCCGAGCAGGGCCGCGATGTGCATGATCCCGGTGTTCACCGAAACGACGGCGCGCGCGTTGATCAGAGCCATCGTGGTGCCTCTGAGGGTGACGCGGCCCGCAAGCACTTCCATTTCGCCCGGATTACCCAGCGATGCAACCAGCGCTTCCGAGCGCTCCACGTCCTGCGGACCGCCGGTGATGAGCACGCGATATCCACGCTGGATCACAATCGAGGCCAGACGCACCCAGTTTTCCGCTGCCCACTCCCGGAAGCGACTCCTGTAACCGGTGGCCCACGGATGAAAGACGACATAGGGGGGGCGACAGTGCAGCGCGGCCTGTTCGAAAAGCTCGCGCTTGAATCGGGGCAGAGCCTGCCCGGTGATTCCCAGGCAGCCGGGCAAGGCACGGAAGTTATCGAGCTCATGACGCTGCGCTGAATGCGGCACCGCGACATCGAATGCCATATGGCGCAGTTGCCGCGGTGTTTTGAATCCGATGGTATAGCCTGCGGCAGCGAGCGCGGCGAGGACCGCACTGATGCGCGGCCATTGCGCGGTGTCGATCAGAACGTCGAACCTCCCTTTCCGCAGCATGGAAAGGGCACGCAGTGGCCGACTCAGAGGGATGGTCACTACGGCGTCAGGCCCGTCGATGAGCTCGAGGATTCCGCTGTTGGCCGCCGAGACGAACGCGGTGATGCGGGCCGATGGAAACTCCCGCCGCAGATCATGGATGATGGCCGAGGACAGTACCGCGTCCCCTATGGCGCCGAACATCAAGACGCCGATTCGCCCGACATCGTGGGGACGGGCACGCTTGCGGTGAAACAGGCTCAGCAGCCAGACGATTGGGCAGCCGGCCCATCGATCCACCGTGCGCTTGACGCGACTGCCACGTTCGCCTTGAGCCATGGGTGGCGGATATTCAGGAGTTGAGTCGGGGCGTCGCCGTCGAGAACGTCCGGTTCACGCATGCGCTCGTGCCGGACCGGACAGATCGGTGTGTCCGAAAGTCAGCGGGGAATCGCGGCACGCATGACGGACAGCGGCATTCAGGGGGTTGCGGTGCAGGTGCACTCACGCTTCATTCGACTCGCCGGCGCTTCGCAATCGATGCACCGTCCCACATTAGCCGCCGTTTGTAAAGCCGTGGGCCGCCGTGCGGATCGGGTCCCGATCGGCGCCCCGATATGCTCCCGTTGGCCGACGGGGGCCGGGGTAAAATCGTTCGTGCCACTCGAAGGCCGAAGGTTCTGATGAGCAATTCCGCATCCATACGCCGCACCGATGAAATAGAGGAAATCACCAATCGCTATTTCATCCATCCGCTGGGGAGCCGCCTGGTTCCATGGTTCGCGAGGATGCGCATTACGCCCAATGCCGTGTCGCTCACAGGCCTCGCTTTCGGCGCGCTGGCTGGGGTTGCCTATTATCACTATCACAGCACCGTGTGGTGCATCACAGGCTTCGTCCTGATGATCGCCTGGCACGTGATGGACGGCGCGGACGGTCAGCTTGCGCGGTTCACCCATTCGCAGTCGCATTTCGGCAAGGTGCTCGATGGCATTTCGGACACTGCGACCTTCCTCGCCGTCTACACGGCGCTCGCGCTGGCGCTCGGCCGCGAGTACGGCGAGCGTATGTATCTGCTGGTGCTCGCGGCGGCAATGTGTCACCTGGTCCAGGCCGCGACCTACGAGGCCCAGCGACAGGCATACGACAGCTGGGGATGGGGACGGCGCTCGCCGCAGCCCGCCCGGGCGGCCGCAGGCGCCACGACTGTGGGAGCAAGGGTTCTGGCACGGCTCGATCGGCTCTATTACGTGGGATTGAGTTTTCCGGCGGCCGGGGTCACTGCGAGGATCGACGCGGGGATGACCGCCGCCCTGCAGAGCCATCCGGAGAACGAGGCGCTGATCCGCGAGCGTTATCGGCAGACTTTCGCGCCGCTGCTGCGCCGCTGGTCGGTGCTCTCGTCGAACTATCACACCCTGGCGATTTTCCTCTGCGCCCTGCTCGGAGCGCCCCAGTACTACTTCTGGTTCACGCTCATCGGCTTCAACGCCATCCTGCTCGGGCTGATCTATCGCCTGGGCGTGCGCGGCACGGCGTTCCTCGGCAGGCTGGCTGCGGCACCGCCTTCCGCGGCCTGACGGCCGCCGGTCACGGGGGCCGGAGCCCACCCGGTACGGTGCGGCGCAGGACGCACCGGGGTGCTGAACGTGCCCTGCGACAGGCGCTCGGACAGTCAGCGCTCGCGCGGGCGGACCGTGATCGGCAGCGGCTCGGCTGTGGGGACCGGCGCCCCCAGCGATCCGGGAGCGAGCGCCGCCCCGGGCGGCAGGATCCAGGAGCGCCGGCGGATCAGATGCATCGTCCAGCGCCCCGACTGCCGGGCCCACGTCCGGAATTGCGCCCGATTCCAGCGCCGACACCGGGGGGGCTCGCATTCCAACCGACCGCCGACGATGGCGGCGATTCTTGCGGCGCGCGCGCCCCAGGTGAGTTGACCGCTGTCCGCCTGCGCCGTTTCACCGAGACGCCGGGCGAGCTCGGGATCGGCGGTCAGTGTCCGTATGCCGGCCACCAGGGACTCCAGACAGTCCGGCCGGCACAGCCGCGCATTGCGGCCGTCCTGCAGAACCTCCCGAAGATCGGGGGTGTCGCCGGCGAGGATCGGCCGCCCGGAGGCCATGTACAGGTAGAGCTTCAATGGGATGACGGTCGAGCCGAAATCCGTCAGCGGCTTCAGGGACGGCGGGATCAGCAGCACGTCCGCGGCAAACAGGTACCGCCCGATCGCTTCGGGGGATTGCCAGGGAACGATCCGCACGTTGGCGAGGGCGCTCGCCAGCGTCTCGATGACGCCGGTTCCCTGCGAGCCCACCAGGAGGAACTGATGATCGGGCAGTCTGCGCGCCGCCTCGATCACCAACTGCAGTCCTTTCTTGTGGTTGATGCGCCCGGTATAGACGACGGTCTTGCGGTCGGCGTCGATGCCGAGCTGCTGCTTGGCGATGTCCACGGGGACGGGAGCCGCGAGCCGCGACGGCTCGAAGCCGTTGCGCACGCAACGCAGTTTTTCTTGGGGGATGCCGATCTCCAGATAGCGCGTCCGGGTGTATTCCGAGTGACTGATATTGACCAGGAAACGCCGGTGGCAGAACAGCCGGTGAATCCACAGCCGCAACGGCGGGATCTGCTCCGGCCACGGACGGTAATGATCGAACACCACGCGCTGGCCGAACCGCAGCGCGAGCCACGCCACCCAGAGATTGCGGGTATACACCAGATCGGCCTGACGGAACTCCCGCCGCCACGGCAGTGTCAGACCGCAGCACAGGTGTCGCAGCGCCGCCGGCCGCAGCGGCGCCGCGGCTCGCACCCGCGTCATGCCGGCGCGGGCGTCCTCGGCCGCACGATCGGCACCGCGCGCACCCGGGGCGTGCAGCCAGGCGCACGAGGCGAAGGCGGCCAGATATCGGGCGGTGGTCAGGAAAACCTCCGCGTCGGCCTCCGTGCTCGACAGGGGGTTCTCGAACGTGAACAGGATTTTCATCCGCGGTCCCGGCTGGTGACGGCTGCGCTGCGGCAAGGGGCGACGAGCGCTTCGACAGTCCCGCACTCTGATCCCTGCACTCTCTCAACCCTCATGGCGGCCGGGCCGGAAGTATCGACCGGGACCCGACGGGCGGCAAGCCTGCCGACAGGCCACGCCGCCGCAGGTTCCGCCGCAGACGTGTCGGGTCCTGCTCCACGCGACGGCGCCCTTGCCCGTGTGTGATGGCGCTGCGAGCGAGGTCTGCCCTGCACGGCGGCACCATGCCTGTCGCGGCATTTAGACAAAGTCCATCAGACGCCATATGATTTATAATTTCGGGCGACACTCGGTCTGCACGGGATACAGCCCTGATTGACTGGCGGCACCGCGATCACCTGCCCAGGGACGTCCACTCCCGCAGACCCTACCGGCTTCACGGCCGATTCCCCGCATGCGGCCCTGCTCCGGGGTTCTTTACGTCATCCGCAGCGTGCTTCGCGCTGGGCCGATCGGCGGCCGGTGGTTATCATCGTGACTTGACAGGGGAGAGTGAACTCGAATGAGAGCCGTGTCACAACCGACGCCCACCGGCGGCTGTGCGTGCCGCCTCGGAGATTTTTTCACGCTGAGCGAGGCGCTCG
>JAKAFQ010000014.1 GCA_021817875.1 Pseudomonadota bacterium | reverse complement strand
CTCCGCCGCTGCGCGTGCCTGCGGTGCGGACCGCGCCGCAGTACACGGCCGCCCCGGCGCCGCACCGGTCTGACACCGGCACCGACCAGCGGATCGCACCTCAGACCTTCACGTATGGCGCCACGCTGTCGCGTCCCTGGTGGCAGCTGTTCGGCTCACCACGGCTCGACTCCACCGTCGCATTCGCCTTGCGTCGCAGCCCCACGGTGGCCGCCGCGCAAGCGCAGCTACGCGTCGCCCGGGCCAATGTGCGGATCTCCGGCTCGGTGCTGTACCCCCAGGTCGGTGTCGACTTGGGCGCTGCCCGGACCAAAAACTCGGGCGCGAATTTCGGCGGTCATCTGCCCGGCTCCACGTTTTCACTGTACACCGGCAGCGTCGCGGTCAGCTACTACCCGGACCTCTTCGGAATCAATCGCCTCGTCTACCGCGGCAGCGAGGCCCAGATGGAGGCTCAGGACGCCGCCCTGGCCGTCACGCGTCTGACACTCGCCGGCAATGTGGTCGACGCCGCAATCGGCACGGCGGCCGCAACCGCCCGGATCAGGGCGACGAGGGCGCTCATCGCCGCACAGCGGCGCCTGCTGCGACTCATCGAGTCACAATACCGCGGCGGGGGCGTGCCGTACGCCAATGTCCTGGCGCAGCGCGCACAACTCTCCGCGAGCGAATCGCAGCTGCCGCCGCTGCAGCAGCAGCTGGCCGTCTACCGGCACCTGCTCGCGGTGCTGCTCGGCCACTCGCCGAGCCGGGCGCGGGGCGGCAGCTTCACGCTCCGGGAATTCACGCTGCCGCGGGACATTCCGGTGGCGCTGCCCTCGAGTCTGCTGCGCCACCGGCCGGACATCCGGATCGCCGAAGCACAGATGCGCTACGCACTCACCGGCGTGGGTATCGCCAAGGCACAACTCTTTCCCCTGGTGACACTGAGCGCCTCCGCGGGCTCGACCGCGCTCACGGCCGGCAGGCTGTTCAGTGCATCGAGCTCCGTCTGGAGCATCGGCGGCGCTCTTGCCCAACCCATTTTCGAGGGTGGCAAGCTTCGCGCGCAGGAACGTGCGGCCTATGCGACATACGATGCTGCGCGCGCCATTTACCGCAGCACTGTTCTCGGAGCGTTCCAGCAGGTTGCCGATGCGCTGCGCGCCCTCGAGCACGATGCCGCCGCTGCACGCGAACAGGAACGTTTGACCCGCGCGCTGCACGCTCAGATCGGTCTCGCCGAATCCGGCTACCGCTCCGGCGCGACCGACTTCTCGGTGGTAGTCGTCGCAGAGATCAATTATCAGAACGCGCGGGTGGCTTCGGCGAGCATCACGGCGGCGCGATTGCAGGACACGACGGCGTTGTTCGTTGCGCTCGGGGGCGACGGGTGGCCGGACCGCCCGGGCCTCGCCGCGCGCGCCGGGGCACAACGCCCATGAGCGGCGTGCTCCGGCTGGCGCTGAAACTGCTGCTCGGAGACCGCGGCAAGTTCATGACACTCGTGATCGGCATTACCTTTGCCGTGTTCCTGATGATGCTGATGACCTCGATGTTCTTCGGCATCATCGAGCACTCCGCGGGCAACATCATCAACATCGGCGCCAGGATGTGGGTCATGGATCCTGACGTCCAGACGCCCCAGAACAGCATCCCGATGCCGAACTACGTGCTGGATGCGGTCCGCAGCATCCCCGGCATCGATTACGCCGTGCCGCTGTACGTCGGGGCCGGACTGGTGCGCCTCGGCGACGGCACCTACCAGTCCGCGACGGTCATCGGACTCGATGATGCGACACTGTTCGGACGACCCGAGCTCCTCGATGGGCACACCCTGGACATCTACGGCAACAATGCCTTCTTCGTGGTGCGCGATGCGAACTACGCCAAGCTCGGCAGCCCGAAGATCGGCACGACTTTCGAGATCAATGATCATCGCGGCGTCGTCGCCGGGATTGCCCACGTGTCCGTCGGAAGCCTGTTCGGCCTGCCGACCCTGTACACGACCTACAGCCGCGCAACACAGGATCTGCCGTCGACGCGCTACCGGATGTCGTTCATCCTGGCTCAGCCGAAGTCCGCCGCCGCCATTCCCGCGATCAAGCGGGCGGTCGCCCGGCTCGGCTACCGGGCGTTGACGGCCGGGGAATTCACCACCCGCAACGACCGTTTCTACGAGTTCCAGACGGCGATGGGCACGAACATTCTGATCATGACCCTGATCAGCTTCATCGTCGGGCTGTCGATCGCGGGCGAGACCTTCTACATGTTCGTGCTGGACAATCTGGAACGCTTCGGTGCGCTGAAGGCCATCGGCGCGCGCAGCGGCGAGCTCATGGCGATGATCTTCTATCAGTCGCTCGTGGTGAGCTTCCTCGGGTTCGGCTTCGGGGTGATGCTCGCCTCCGCGCTGGTCGCCTTCGGCAAGCTGCGCATTCCGAACTATGCCGCGATGATCACCTTCCAGAACATATTCATGGCGCTGGTCATGGTGCTGGTCATTTCGGGGGTTTCCGCCTATATCGGCATCCGCCGCATTCTGCGCATCGACCCGTTCATCGTGTTCCGGAGCTGAGCATGATTCTCAGCGTGGAGAGCGTGAGCAAGTGGTTCGGCGAGGCGCCGACGCGCACCGATGCGCTGCGCAATGTCACCTTCAGCGTCGATCACAACGAAATGCTCTACATCGTCGGGCCCTCCGGATCGGGCAAGACGACCCTGCTCAGCGTGATCTCGGGCATCCTGCGCCCGAACGCCGGCACGGTGGTGGTCGAAGGCCAGGACATCTGGCGCCTGAGCGCCGATGCGCTGGCCGACTTCCGGCTGCACACCCTGGGATTCGTGTTCCAGGACTACCACCTGTTTCCGCGTCTGACGGTGCTCGAGAACATCGCGGTGCCGCTGATCCTGCGCCACGTGCCCTGGGAGCGCAGTCTCGAGAGGGCCCGCGGCGTTCTCGAGGTCGTCGAACTCGCAGACAAGGCGCGGCTGACGCCGCATCGCCTGAGCGGCGGCGAGCAGCAGCGGGTCGCGATCGCCCGCGCCATGGTCGCCGAGCCGGATCTGCTGGTGCTCGATGAGCCGACGGCCTCGCTCGATGGCGATACCGGACGGCGGATCGTCGCCTTCGTGCACAGCCATGTTCTCAACGAGCGGCGGGCGATCATCGTCGTGACCCATGACGATCGCATCTACGAATACGCCTCACGAATCATTCACATGGAGGACGGTCGCATCGTCGACCCGCCGCAATCCGCCGCATGAAGCCGAAACTCCTGTTTGCCATAGCGTTGCTCGGGGTCGTTGCAGGCCTGGTGAGCGCCTATTTGTACGGACGCAAGCTGCCCACGCAGACTCCGCTCGCGGTCAGCCGCGATCCGTATCCTACCGGCATCTCTGCCGAGGGCATCATCCAGAGTGAGCAGGCGAGTGGCGATGACATCAACGTCTATCCACAGGTTGCGGGCCCGGCGGTCCGTGTCTACGTGCGTCCGGGCATGCGGGTCTCCCTGGGCGCCCCGCTGCTGGCGATCGATGACGCAGTGCAGCGGCGTGTGGTCGCCGCGGACAGTGCCAAGGTGGCCGCGGCCCGCGCCACGCTCGTCTACCAGCATGACCAGCTGGCGATCCTCGTGAAGCAGGCGGCCTTCGACCGCCGCGCGGTGAGTCATCTCGCACTGCTCAGCGCTCGGGACAATCTGCGCGTCGCGCGCGAGAACCTGAGGGTGGCGATTGAAGTCCGGGCTGCGGATGCGGCGCTGCTGCGCGAGTACGTGCTGCGCGCACCGGTCACCGGCGTCGTGCTGCGCAACGTCGCCACCGTGGGCAGCTACGTTTCCCCGCAGGGAATCTACGACACGTACACCCAGGGCAACGACCCGGTCCTCGTCATGCAGCCACTGAGCGCCGGCCTGCAGGTCAAGGCCTACCTGGACGAGATCCTCGTTCCGCGCCTGCCCCCGGCCGCCGACATCACGGCGCAGATGTTCATCCGCGGCGGCAGCGAGGTGGGCATCCCGCTGAAGTTCGTGCGGATCGATCCATACGTTACCCCGAAGATCGAGCTGTCCGATGGACGGCAGGAGCAGGTCGACACCCGGGTTCTGCCGATCCTGTTCCGGTTCACCCCGCCACGGGGCACGGCGCTCTATCCGGGTGAACTGGTCGATGTCTATATCGGCAGCCGTCGCTGAGAGCGGGCCGGCGAAGGTCGTCAGGCACGGGCCGGCGCTCTTGCGCCATGCTCGTCGAAGCGTATCCGGATGGCCGCTTGCGACGTGTCATCAGCGGACAGGGTGAGGCGGAGGTGTCGATCCCGGAGCGGCGCAGGTGCGGGATCCGAAAGTGCGGCTCACCCGAGTGAATCGCACTCCGGGCGAGAGGATCCGCAGTCGGTATGCGAACGTCGACGCCGCGACGGCCCACGCTGCCGTTTGAGCGTCAACCTGTGCTTGAAGCGTCCTCACGGGTGAGCCACACTGCCCGCAAGCCACCATGCGCCAGCGCCTCAGCAAGCCGCCGGGTTCTCGAAAGCCCTCGAATCGACGGGGCGCCGAAGCCGAGGCCAGGCTGACTCGGATCGTGAGCGAAGCCAAAGCGCAGTTCCTCGCAAAAGGCTACTCGGGCGCCAGCCTCGACGACATCATCGCCGGCTCGGGCGGCTCCAAGGCCACGATCCAGAAGTATTTCGGTGGCAAGGCGGGACTGTTTGCGTCGGTCGTCGCGGAGCAGGCGTGTCAAGTGGTCGAATCCACCCACCTCGCCGTGGCCCAGGGAACGCCGGTCCAGGTCCTGCAGTCCTTTGGGGAGAGTGTGCTCCATTTCTACCTGCGACCCGATGCCTTGCACGTCTATCGGGGCGCCATCGCCGAAGGCCCTCGCCACCCGAGTGTCGCGCAGGCGTTCTACGAACAGGGTCACGCGCGGATCGTTGCCGCGTTGGCCTCGTGTCTGAAGAGCTGGCACGAGAAAGGGCTCCTGCATTCTCGCGACGTCAGCGCCGACGCGGACCGTTTTCTGCACCTGCTGCGTGCCGGACTCTACGAGCAGACCCTGCTCGGACTGCGCAGGGCCCACACCCGGGCCGAACTGATTGCGCAGGTGGCGGGATCGGTGCGGCTGTTTCTCTCGGGCCTGGCCCGCTGACCTCATCCGCCGCGCTGCGCCTCGCGCACCAGCAGGTTCTCGAGAATGCGTCGGGCCTGAACCGCCGCCGCATCTCCCGGCAGCAAAACCGGCTGCAGCGTCCCGAGGTCGGCTTCCCCGAGGTTGCCCTGCTGTCCCTCCAGCATCGGCAGGTCCTCCTGCACGAACGGCGTGCGCAGGAACTCGAGCTGTTCGCGGGCCAGCCGCTCACCGGCCTCGCCGAGCGACCTCGGAAAGCAGATGCTGAACCAGTAGTGCGTGCTCGACGCGGTTTCCGGAGTGAAGCAATGGGCCTGCGAGGTCTCGCGGCCGTCGGCCTGCGGCCGCCCGCTCGGGACCGCTCCGGCAAACAGTGCCATGTGTGCCGGCGCGTTCCACCGCACGTTGATCCACCGATCGACCGGCGTCCGGCGGGGAATGCCCATCGCATCGCTCAAGGCATCCGGAATGATATCCGCGTGCGTGGTGCGCTTCGACCAGATGGTGTCGCCCTCCTTGCTGGCCCGATAGGTTCCCTTGGAAACGCCGCTGCTGCCGAGGGTCGCGGCGTGCAGGAATTCAATGTGACTGAGGTCGAGGATATTGTCGATCTCCAGCAGGTAGCCCGTCCGGACATGCAGATATCCCTTGCCGACGAAAGCGGCCTGCGGGTCCTGGAAATGAAAATCGGGAATCAGGGCCGGGTCGGCCTCGCGAGCTTCGCCCATCCACACCCAGATGAGACTGTGACGCTCGATCACCGGAAAGGCGCGCACCCGCGCCGCCCGCGGCGGCGGGCCTTGAGGATTATGGACGCATTCGCCGCTGCCGTTGAACGCCAGTCCGTGGTATCGACACTGCAGATGACCTCCCTGGACGGCCCCGAGGTGCAGGGGCGCATGGCGGTGCGGGCAGCGGTCGAGGAGCGCGCGGGCTGTCCCGTCGCCGTCGCGGAACAGACAGATCGACTGGTCGAGCAGCCGTCGGTGCAGGATCGCGCCCGGCGCAACCTCGTCGTCCCAGGCCGCGACGTACCAGGCATTGTGAAGGAAGGCCATGCATCACTCCCGGCCAAGCAGCCTGTGTACCAGCAGTACACATTTAGCACGGCCGCACCATGAATTCAATCGGAGTGAAGGGCCGGAGCCGCCAGGGCGCGGCCGCCGCGCGCTGTGTCGGTCCCGCCCCTGTGCGCGTCAGCGGGTTGAGCACCCCGAAAAGCACCCTCAGGACCCCGGCGGCGCGGGGCGGGACAGGAGCGTCCGTTCAGGGGCTCGGGACTGCGTGTCGACGCTGTCCGGATCAGCAGGCGGGGAGACATGCGCAAGCGGTTGCCAGGAGACCGACACCGCGGCGTTGGGCTCAACGACCTGACAGGCCATCACGGCCGGTGATGAACCGGACGGCGCGCTCGGCGATCATGATGGTCGGCGCATTGGTGTTCCCCGACACGAGCGTCGGCATGATGGAGGCATCGCAGACCCGCAGTCCCTCGATACCGATCACCTTCAGGTCCTGCGTGACGACCGCCAGCCGGTCGGTGGCAGCGCCCATCCTGCAGGTGCCCGCCGGGTGGAACACGGTCTTCGCCGTCGAGCGAATGTAGTCCCGGAGGCGATCGGCGCTCGATTCGACTCCGGGCCGCGGCAGTACGCGCCGCTCGAGCAGCGCGGACAGCGGCGGTGCCTCGAGTATGCGCAATGCGAATCGCACGCCGCGTACGAGCGTCTCGAGATCTTCCGGTTCCGCGAGCGCATTGGCGTCGAACAGCGCAGGGTCGCGGCTGTCGGCCGATCTGAGCCTGACGGTGCCGCGCGAGCGGGGACGCAGAAAGCACGGACTGATGCTGATGCCGTGCCCCGGCTCCGGCTCGCGGTCGATGAAGCCGACCAGGCTGGGAACGACATGGAACTGAACGTCGGGCCGGCCGGTGTCCCGGGTGTCGGCGAAGCCGCCCGACTCCACCACATTCGAGGTCAGCAGGCCGGTGCGGAACAGCAGGTACTGCAGCAGGTTGCGCACGGCTCGCAGCCCCCGGTCCTGTGCGAGCATCGAGATCGGACTGCGGGTTGCGGCCTGAACCGGCACCTCGAGATGGTCCTGGAAATTCTCACCCACGCCCGGCAGGTCGGCAACGATCTCGATCCCGAGGCGGCGCAAATGCCGGGCATCTCCGATGCCGGAAAGCTGCAGCAGTTGCGGACTGGAAATCGCACCGGCGGCCAGCAACACCTCACGGTCGCAGCGCAACCGCCGGCCGTCCTCCAGTTCGATCCCGATGGCCCGGCGCTCTTTCAGCAGCACGCGGCGCACCCGCGTCCGGGTCATCACCGTCAGGTTTCCGCGGCCCCGCGCGTCGCGCAGAAATGCTCGCGCCGCGCTCCATCGCCTGCCGCGCCTGGTGGTCTGCTGGTAAAAGCCGGCGCCGAGCTGCTCCTGACCATTGAAGTCGCTGTTCAGTGGCAGGCCTGCGGCCACGGCGGCCTCGACGAACGCCGTGGACAACGCGTGGCGATGGCGCGGATTTGACACGTGCAGTGGCCCGGTGGCGCCATGCCAGGGTCCGCCGAGGGACTCATTGGCTTCGATGTCCCTGAATACCGGCAGCACGTGCTCGTAGGACCAGAGGCTGCAGCCGGCAGCGGCCCAATCGTCGTAATCCTGCCGATGGCCGCGCACGTAGATCATGGCATTGATCGAGCTGCCGCCGCCGAGCACCTTGCCTTGGGGTACGTGCGCGGCACGGCCATTGAGCCCCGGCTGCGGCTCCGAGCGGTAAAAGTGCACGTCGCGGCCGCGAGCCATGACTCTGAAGAAGGTGGCTGGGATATGAATGAACGGATCCGTGTCGCGATGACCCGTCTCGAGCAGCAACACCTGCTGTCGGGGATCTTCTGACAGCCGGGCGGCCAGCACGCAGCCGGCCGATCCGCCGCCGACCACGATATAGTCGAAGCGGTCTTGCCTCATGCGCCAGTGCGCGCCGCGGATACCGAGTCGGCTCGCGCGCGCCGCTCTGCCAACATCTCGTGGGGGCAGCCCCTGGTGTGCGCCAGACTATTGTTCAGCATGAGGCAATCTTCCCCTGGAGACGGCCGCCGCGGGAGGCGATTCGCGATGGCCCGTGGTCGCGCTGCCGTCGCGTATCCCGCGGGCGAGCGGACCGCGGCGCGACCACCGTGAACATTGTCGTCGTGGGACGGGATACGCGCATCTTCGATGCCCGGCCACCCGAGAGCGACGACCGAAACTGACGAATCATAGGACCGAGGAACGAGGTGTGCGCCACGATCGGGGAACGCAACTCCCACCCACGAGGAACCTGTCGCCGGGTCCGTCACTGCTCGGCGTCCATCGATGCGTGCGGACCGACCACCCCGAGCCGGCGCGGCGCACTGTGTTGCCAGGGAGGTGCTTGCATCCGCCGGATGGAGCGACGAGAGGGTGTGCGTGCGGATCGATGCTCGTACACTCCACAGGACGCCGAACGCGGTGTTGGTCGCCGCACCTGAAAGAGAGGCACGCCATGACCCACGCTCCCGTTCCCTATGACCCTGAACTCGAGGAGGGCCTTGCGGCGTTCCTGGCCGTCGTCGAGCAGGTTCCCCTGCGAGCCGACACGATTGCACAGAATCGCGCGATTTTCGCAGCCACCGTGCCGCCGATGGAGACCATCGTGGCGGGCCGTCCCGTCGAGTGGGAAGATCGGCGCATCCCCGGTCCGGCAGGCGCGCCCGACGTCAGGGTCACGATCGTGCGCCCGAAGGGAGGGACGGCTCCAGGGGCCGCGGGGATCTACCAGATTCACGGCGGCGGCATGATTCTCGGAACGCGGTTCTTCGGCATCGAGGACCTCGTGCAGTCGGCGTTGGCGTACGGTGCGCTCGGGGTCACGGTCGAATACCGGCTCGCCCCGGAAAATCCGGCGCCGGCACAGGCGGAGGACAGTTATGCGGGCCTGAAGTGGATGACGGATCACGCCGCGGAACTGGGTTTCGAACCAAAGCGGCTGCTGCTTTCCGGGTTCAGCGCGGGTGGCGGAATCGCCGCCGCGGTGGCGCTCATGGCGCGGGATCGCCGCGGACCGCAGATCGCCGCCGTCTACATGGGGGCACCGATGCTCGATGACCGCAACGACACGGTGTCGAGCCGCCAGTACGACGGCATCGGGGCGTGGGACCGAAACAACAATCACACGGGCTGGAGCGCCGCGCTCGGCGCGCGCCGCGGAACCCCCGATGTGCACCCGTATCAGGCGCCGGCTCGCGCGAGCGACCTGTCGCGCCTGCCGCATACCTACATCGAAGTCGGCGCGGCCGAGGTGTTCCGCGACGAGGCGGTCGACTACGCCTCACGCATCTGGGCGGCCGGTGGCCAGTGCGAGCTCCACGTCTGGGCGGGGGCTTATCACGGCTTTTCGAACTCTCCGAACGCCCGGGTCACCGCGGCGGCGGCGGCGGCCAAGCGGAACTGGCTGTCCCGCACACTGAATCTGTGAATCGCCGCGAGAAGAGGACGGCGCAATTTGTCCATTTGTCAAAGCCGCGCGGATCGGCCACTATCACTGTCGGCCGCTGCGCACGATGCGACGGTTCCGGCGGCGCGCCGATTCCCTTCGGAAGCCGCCGGCCGACCGGACCTGCGCTCGCGCATCGGCAGCGGCCCCGCGCCCGGGACAGCGGAATGTCTCGAGCGATTTCTGTCCTCGGGACACGCGTGCACGCCCGACGTGGAGTGCATTCGGAGGCCGGTCATGCGCCGTTGTCGGTTTTTCAAGGCTGGGCTGCATCTTGGCCTGCTCGCCGCCTCGGCGGTGGGGCTCGCCGTGGGAAGTCCCCAGGCCCTGGCGCAGGGCGTATCCACGCCGCCGTCGCAGGCCCGGGATCTGGCGATCGGGGTCTGCGGTACCTGTCATGGCGTCGACGGCAACAGCAAGAATCCCATGTTCCCGCGGCTCGCGGGCCAGAAGGCCTGGTACATCGAGCAGCAGCTCAAGGAGTTCCGCGCGCATACCCGCGGAGATCCTTATGCGGTGGCCTACATGTGGGGCATGGCGGGGCAGCTCTCCAATGCGACCATCGTCGCCCTGGCGAAGTACTTCTCGCATCAGAAGACCGGGCCCGGAACGCCTCACCCCAAGGCCGTGATCGCCGAGGGACGCCGGATCTACCATCATGGCATCCCCTCGCAGGGCGTGCCGGCGTGCGCCGCCTGCCATGGACCCGATGCGCTCGGCAGCGACCACTACCCGCGGCTCGCCGGCCAGCACGCCGAGTACATCATGAAGCAGCTCGCCTCATTCCGCAGCAACATGCGCAATGTCGCCATCATGCACGGCGTGGCCAGCACGCTGCGCAAGCCGGAGATGCAGGCGGTGGCCGACTACCTGGAATCTTTGCCGTAGCGTCCCACGCTGACCCGGCGACGCCTGGGCGCGTCAACGCGCGGATTTCCCGCCGCTATTGCAGTTCGATGTCGCCCTTGAATTCCCAGCTGAACTTCAAGCCCGGGATCTGCAGTGTCACGTGGGCGGGGAGCCTTTCCGTGCCCGCAATCCCGTGGCTCTCGATTGCCCGGGCCACCGCCTGCTCGATTTCACGTTGACCGTTCAGCCCGAACGCTTTGAGGAATTTACGCACGCTCATATTGAAGACTTCGTCTTTCATGCCTGTCTCCGGTGTGCCGTGACGCTCTCCACCCGCCATCCCGCTGGCGTCAGCCGGTTGCCCGCCAACCGCCTCCAGGGTTGGGGCATCTTTGCTCAGCCGCGGACTCGAGTCAATTATCGGCTGCCCGGACGCATGGCGTCACCGGCTGTTTTCAGGCCAACTTCGCGATTCGACACGCGCATGTGCGACAGCCCGCTGTTAGGTGCCGGGGACAGAAAGAGGTCCGCCGGTCCGGAGCGACCGCAATCACTGCGGCAGGCTCCGCAACGACGGCGCCGGGTGCGGCGTGACCGATACTCGCTGAGCAGTCCCGGTCGCGGTCAAAATCAAACTCACAGCGAACCGGCCGCCGGGTCTGCGCAGGACCGCCGTCGCCGCGTGGCCGACGGCGCCAACGAGCGCGGCAACGGCGGTGCGATTCGCGCCCGATGCGGACCGACGCATCCGCCGATGCCGGAATCCGCTCGGACCCGCCGGTCACGGGGTGCGTGGCCGCCTGCCAGCCCCGGCCCCGGCCCAGGCGGCAGGTGAGGACCTGCCGATGGGCGATGGCCGACCGAGAGCGTAGAATCCGTGCGATCGGGTCGCACCCGGTGCGACCGTGCGGAGGCGGTGTGCCGGTGAGATTCCGCTTCAGCCTGCAGCGCGGCAAGGTCGGCGTGTTCTGCGCGTTTCTCGCGTTCGCGGCGTCGTGCCTGCCGTGCGGCGCGGCCGGCGCCGCCCGATCTGCGAGTGCGATTTTTCTCGTCGCGCGGGGCGCGCTCACCGATCCGTTTTTCGCGCACTCGGTGGTTCTGGTGATGAACAACCTCGCGCCCGCCCCGCTCGGCATCATCATCAACAGGCCGACCTCGCTGCCCGTCGCGAGACTGTTCCCGGATATCGGCCGGCTGCGAAACGCGCCGTCCAAGGTGTACTTCGGCGGCCCGGTCGACTTCCAGTCCGTGTGGTTCCTGTTTCGTGCGAGAACTCCCCCCGGCCGCGCGGTCGAAGTACTCAGCGGTGTCTACCTCAGCGCGGACGGGCGCCTGCTGCGACGCCTGCTCGCCCGCAACCGACCCATGGCGGGGCTGCGGATCTTCGCCGGACACGCGGGCTGGGCACCCGGCCAGCTGCAGGCTGAAATCAGGGCGGGCTACTGGACTCTCAGGAAAGCCGATGCAGGGTCGCTCTTTGGTCATGGGTCCGATTATCCCTGGCCCGCCCCGCGGGTTCCCCGAAACGGCAGCCTCCGGGCCGCGGCGTGGCGAAGGACCGGACAGACGCGCCGCGGCGCACTTGGCCAAGCGCGGCGGGCGCCGCGCGACTCGTCGGCGCCGGTTTATCGGATGGCGATCGCGCGGCGCAGCGGACCGTGATCCCGGCCCGGCCGGGCCTGTGGAGAAAGTGCCGGGGCGCGGTTGCGCGCGGGTTGATCGAACCGGCAAAGGTGGTTACATTCACGCTGGAGAATCACGGCGTCCGGGCCAGCGCGTCGCGCGCGGCTGTCGGGGTCAGCCGACACCGTAATCTGGCGGACGCCATGTCGCGAAACCTGTCCGTAAATCCCCCGCTCGACATCCTGCTGTTTCTGCGCGCGGGTTTGCGCAGGCCGCGCCGCCTGGGCGCCGTGGCGCCCTCGGGACGGGCGCTGGCGCATCTGATCACGTCCGAGATCGCCGCGGACAAGGGCCCGGTGATCGAGCTGGGGGCCGGTACGGGTGTGTTCACGCGCGCGCTGCTCAGACGCGGCGTGCCGGAGGCGCAACTGGTGCTGGTGGAAGCCGATCCCCATTTCGCACGGGTGCTGGAAACGCGGTTTCCAGCGGCGAGCGTCCTGGCCATCCAGGCTCAGCGGCTGCGTCATGTGGATCCGCTCCAGGGGCGCGCGGCGGTCGCGGTGGTCAGCGGCCTGCCGCTGTTGTCGATGCGCCGCCGCGAAGTCATGGGGGTGCTGAGTGGCGCTTTTCACCGCCTGGGTGCGGGCGGGGCGTTCTACCAGTTTACCTACGGTCCACGCTGCCCGGTTTCCGCGGCCATCCTCAAGCGGCTCGGACTGCGCGCCAAGCGTATCGGATGGGTGATGAACAATCTGCCGCCCGCCACCGTGTACCGGATCGAGCGCGCCACCGGCCGCTCGTCCGCCACGCGGGTCGCCTGAGTCCCCTGCCAGGCGCTGCGGCACGTGCGTTGCCGCGGCATCAGTGCTCGTGAAGGTGATGGATGTCCGGGTAATGAGGGTGAGCATGGGTCAGCGGCTCATGAACATGCTCGTGGTCATGAGGTTCCCGACCGTCCCACTTGAAATCATGCTCGTGCCGGTGATGCTCGTCATGGACGTGGCTGTGCGCGTGATGCATGGACCCATGCGAGTGCGGGTGAGCATGCTCCTCGGTCAGATGCAGCCACACGCCGATGCCCATCAACAGGGCGGCGATCCAGAAAGCCGCCGCCGGACTCTGCCGGAACAACAGCAGTGATGCCGCGGCGCCAATGAACGGTGCGGTGGAGAAGTACGCCCCGGTGCGAGCGGCTCCGAGGTGTCGCAGGGCGAGTACGAACAGCACCAGGCTGACGCCATAGCCTGCCAGCCCCACCAGCGCTGCGCCGAGCACATGCGCGCCGGGCGGCCAGGGCGCGCCGGTTCCCGCGGCGATGCCGAGATTGACGGCTCCGGCAACCAGCCCTTTCAGCGCGGCGATCACCACCGGGTCTCTCACCGACACCCTGCGGGTCAGGTTATTGTCCATCGCCCAGCACGCACACGCGCCCACGATCCACGCGGCGCCCGCGCTCGCCCCGAGCGTCAGGCGCTGCGGCCACGCGAGCACCACGCCGCCGGCGACGATGGCGGCCATGCCGGCGAGCAGGCGCCGATCGAAATTCTCGCGGAAGGCGAACCAGGCGAGCAGTGCGGTGAGCACGCCCTCCATGTTGAGCAGCAGCGAGGCGTTGGCCGCCGGGATCTGCCGCAGACCCGTCATCAGCATCACCGGGCCGAGCACCCCGCCGGCCGTGATCGCGCCCGCGAGCCAGAACAGCTCGCCCACGCGCCACGCATGTCCGGCGGCCGCGTGCCGCTGACCTCGCCCGCGAATCCCCCACCATGCGCTCAGGCCCACGCCGCTGCCGGCATAGAGCAGGCCTGCCAGCAGTACGGGCGGGGTATCGCTCAGCAGCAGCTTCGCGAAGGGTGTGCTCGCGCCGAACAGCGCCGCGGCGAGCAGGGCGTACAGTACGCCCCGGCGCATGTCCCGGTCAGCCTCGATCCGCCGATCCATGGCCGGGCCCCGCGGGGCTGGCTGGCCGCGCGTGCAGGTCGTACGTGTCCGCTCCGGTGATCTGCACGTCGGCCCAGCTGCCCGCCGTGAGGCCCGCCGCGTCCGCGACATGCACCACGCCGTCGATCTCCGGCGCGTCGGCTTCGCTGCGGGCAATGGCGCCGTTACCCTCCACCACATCCACGAGCACCCGCAGCCGCTGGCCGATCCGCCGCTGCAGGCGCCGTGCGCTGATTCCGGCCGCGCGCTCCATGAAACGCGCGTAGCGCTCCTGCTGGACGTCCGGCGGCACGTGCGCGGCCAGTGCGTTGGCGGTGGCGCCCTCGACCGGCGAGTATTTGAAGCAACCGACGCGGTCGAGCTGCGCTTCGTCCAGCCACTGCAACAGCTCGTCGAACTCCGCGTCCGTCTCGCCTGGAAATCCGACTATGAAAGTGCTGCGCAGCGTCAGGTCGGGGCACTGCTGCCGCCATCGGCGTATGCGCGCCAGCACGTCCTCGGTGTGCGCAGGCCGCCGCATGCGCTTCAACACCGTCGGGCTTCCATGTTGGAACGGAATGTCGAGATAGGGCAGTATGCGCCGCTCGGCCATCAGGGGGATGACCTCGTCCACGTGGGGATACGGGTAGACGTAATGCAGGCGCACCCAGATGCCGAGCGTGCCGAGCGCGCGCGCCAGGTCGATCAAGCGGGTCCGGTACCGCGTGTCGTGCCACGATGCGGCGGCGTAGCGCAGATCGGCGCCGTAGGCGCTGGTGTCCTGGGAGATGACCAGGATTTCCCTGACGCCCGCGGCCGCCAGGCGTTCGGCTTCCCCGAGCACCTCGTCGATCCGGCGGCTCGAGAGTCTGCCGCGCAGGGCCGGGATGATGCAGAAACTGCACGAGTTGTTGCAGCCCTCGGAGATCTTCAGGTAGGCGTAATGCCGCGGTGTGAGGCGGATGCCCTGCGGCGGCACCAGGTCGAGAAACGGATCGTGCCGCGGAGGAAGGTGCTCGTGGATGGTTCCGATGACATCGGCATAACTCTGCGGGCCGGTCACCTTGAGCACGCGCGGATGGCGCTGCAGGATCCGCTCGGGACGCGCCCCCAGGCAGCCGGTCACGACGACCCGGCCGTTGCGCTGCAGCGCCTCGCCGATGGTGTCGAGTGATTCGTCGACCGCCGCCTCGATGAATCCGCAGGTGTTGACCACCACCAGGTCGGCCTGCTCGTAGGTCGGGCAGATCTCATATCCCTCGGCGCGCAGCCTCGTCAGGATACGCTCCGAATCGACCAGGGCCTTGGGACAGCCCAGGCTGGCGAAACCGATTTTGGGAACGCGCCGCGAGGCGGAGCGGCGCCGGTTGGAAGCGGACATTCAGAGCTTTCCGGGGCCGCGCAGGCGACCGACTTCGCGATGGCGCGCGAAGCCTACCCGCGCCCCGGCGGCCGCGCAACCCGGGCTTGTCGGACCCCCACGCCGCCGGCCGCGATGCGATCCGAAGCGGTCCGCTTCATCGGCCCGATGGCCGGCTCCGATGGACGCCCGGGACGCTCACCGGCCGTAGACGACCGTGATCTCGGCCTTCGCGATCGCCGCGGCGCGCACCGTGGAGTCCACCTCGGCCGGGCTGGCATCGGCGCTCAACCCCGCACGGCTGACGCGCAGCGCATAGAGCATCAGGTGGTAATGGTGGGGGCGGCCTGGCGGCGGGCAGGGACCGCCGTAGCCCCAGGATCCGTAATCGTTACGGCTCTGGATCGATCCCGGGGGCAGCCGATGGGCGGCCGGATCGCCGGCGCCGGCCGGCAGCGAGCGCGCCTGCGCCGGGATGTCGAACACCAGCCAGTGCCACCAGCCCCCGCCCGGCGCGTCGGAATCGAACATCAGCAGCGCAAAGCTGCGCGTACCGGCAGGCGGGTGATCCCAGGAAAGCGCCGGAGAGACATTGCGACCCCGGCAGCCTCCGCGGTCGTACACCTGGCGCAGGGGGAGCGGATCTCCGGCCGTGAGGTCGGCGCTCGACAGCGTGAACCCCGGGGCGCCCAGCGTGTTGGACTGGGCGCAGGCGGGCACGGCCATGCAGACCATGGCGGCGAGCAGGGTCGCGGGAGTTCTCGGGCGGTTCGGACCGGTCGGTTGCATCACCACCTCCGGCGGCATGCGGGCGACATCCGCCTGCCGAGTGTGCAGCCACCCGGTCCATCCGGCAAACTATTGCGCATGAGTACAAACCGCATTGCCCTGGTCATCGGGCCGACCGATGGCCTGGGTCGAGCCGTGGCGCGCCGGCTCGCCGCGCAAGGCTTCGCGGTGTGTGTCCTCGCCGGTGGGCGGTCCGATGCCCGGGTGACTTTCCTGACTGCGAGTGAGGGGTGAGTTTTGCGAGCCCGACGCGCTTTCGACCACAGGTACTACCAGCGATATTACTATGACCCACGAACCGCGGTGACCACGCGCCCGGAGATGCGGGCCCGGGCGCGGCTGATAGCGGCCTTCACCGAGCACATCGGGCTGCCGGTGCGCCGCGTCCTCGACGCCGGGTGCGGCACGGGCATGCTGCGGGCACCACTGCGAAGGCTGTTGCCGAAGATCGAGTATGTCGGCCTGGAAACCAGCGAATACCTGTGCGGTCGCTACGGCTGGCAGCCCGGACGTCTCGAAGACTATCGGCCCGAAGAGCCGTTCGATCTGGTGATCTGCTACGACGTGCTGCAGTATCTCGATGCGCGCAGCGCCGCGCGCGCGCTCGCCAATTTCGCACGCATCTGCCGCGGAGCGCTGTATTTCAGCGCGCTCACGCGGCGGGACTGGCAGTGCAACTGCGACCGGTCGCGGACCGACGCGGACGTGTGCCTGCGCCCGGGCCGCTGGTACCGGCTGCGGCTGTTGCGTAACTTCCGCGAGGTGGGCGGCGGCTTCTGGCTGCGCCGCGGTGTGCCGCTGACCATCTGGGAGCTCGAATCCCGATGGTGACCGACCTCGGGACAGAACGTCCGGTGGCGACATTCCGTGGCCCGGTGACCTGCCGGCGCGACCCCGGGGTCTTTCCGGGATGGACGCTCACCGGTGCGGCCGCGGACGATCCGGGCGAAACGCTGATCCTGACATTCCTCGGAGCCGCGCCGCAGGATCTGCCGCAGACGCTGACGGCACCGAGCGTGGTCGCGCTGGATGGACAGTCTTATCTCATTGCAAGTCCACCGCGGCAGTGGCGGGTATGCGCACGGACGGTGCACGTCCACCGGGATGTGACCGCAGCGTTCTACCACGCCGTTCCGCCGCGGTCAGTGCCGTGGACCAGGCGGCTCTTCTGGCGGCTGGTGTTGCGGTTGGCCGGCAACCGTGCCGGCAGGCGGGCGCTGCGGGCGCTGCGCCGTTGAGGGTGCGCGGCTCTCGCGGCGATCACGCTCCACCGGGCTCGCGGCTGCTGCGTCACCGCGCCGCGCGGGCCATGCTCCGCACACGCATCCGGGCTCACTCCAGACGGGCCACCCCGGCGTGCGTCATGTCGCCGGTCTGCGGCTCATCGCGACGCGCCTGGCCGACGGCCGCGGCGCAGTGTCCGGCGAGCAGCGCGCGATACACCGCCATCTGTCCCTGGAACGTTCCCTGCCAGGTGAAATGCCGCAGAATCCGCGCACGCGCGTTGGCGCTCAGTACATCGGTGTCACGCTCGTAAAGCGTTGCAATCGCCTCGGCCAGACTGTCGGCATTCTCCGGCTCGGCCAGCACGCCGACGCGCTCATCGACGAGTTCGGGCACGGCCCCGGCGCGCGCGGCCACCACCGGTCGGCCGCAGGCCATGGCCTCCAGGATCACCAGTCCGAACGTTTCCCGCGTGCCGGCGTGCACCAGGGCGTCTGCCGATGCAAGCCAGCGTGCGAGTTCGATGCCGTCGCGCCGATACGGCAACAGTGTGACATTGGCGGCAAGACGGCCCTGACGGCTGCCGCCGATCATCAGCAGATGGTACGGCCGGCCGAGCCTGGCGAACGCCCGCAGGAGCACCGGAACGTTCTTCTCGTCCGTGAATCGGCCGGCGTAGACCAGCACTCGGGCCTCGGGGCCGAGCCCGAGCCAGCCGCGCAGCCACTCGCCGCGGCGTTCCGGACGGAACATGTCGGCGTCGACGCCGAGCGGCTGGTGAACCGCGTGACGGATGCCGAGACCATCGAGAAACTCGAGCATCTGGTGGCTGGGGGCAAAAACCACGTCGCAGTGGCGGTACAGCCAGCGCACATACCGTCCGAGCGCCCGCTCGGTCAGCCGTCCGCCGATACGGCGTGCGACGATGCGCGGCAGGTTGGAATGACAGAACGCCGTCACAGGAATGCCCCGGCGCCGAGCAACACACAACGCCGCCCAGGCCGGGTGGAATGTATCGCCGGCTTCGATCAGATCGGGCTGCAGCGCCGCGAGCATCCGCGTCCACAGGCGGGGCTGCAGCGGCAGGCGGTAATTGAACGAGCCCGGGATGGCGATGCCGGCGAGAGTGCTGCTGCCGCCGCGCACGATGCGGGTCTCACTGCCGGGCACGACCAGGGAGTGGCGCCATCCGGGCTGCGTGCCGAACCAGGCGTGCTTGGCGTTCAGATAGCGCCGCACCCCACCGCTCGTCGGCGAATAGAACAACGTCGTGTCGACGAGGTGGCGCGGGCGCATGGGCGTCGTCGAGAGCCTCGGAAGCCTGTCCCTTGGTCCCGCATTGCACCCTGCCTGCTCCGGGGTGTCAAGGCATATGTGAAATCGGCGCCATCCATCGATGCCAACCCGGACTCGGTCGAAACGCGAACGTTCCGTGTTGAGCCGCCGCCGGCTCACCCCGGCGCCCGGAGGTCAGCCGGGGACGACTCAAGCGGCCGACTGTGCGCGGCGCAGCCGGCGGCTGCGCAGCGACACCGAGGCGGTGATCACTTCCTCGGCGGTGGCGAAGCGCTGCTCGCGCTTCTTGGCGAGCAGACGGCTCATGAGCGAGCCATAACGCGACAGGGACGACGGCAGGCGCGGCGGTGCGCAGTTCACGTGTTGCTGCAGCACTTCCATGGCGCTGGAGCCCGTTAACGGCTTGCGTCCGGTCAGCATCTCATGAAAGATCACTCCCAGAC
>JAKAFQ010000412.1 GCA_021817875.1 Pseudomonadota bacterium | reverse complement strand
GGTCGTGGGACGACTGCGTTATCTTCAGAAGACGCCAGAGAAGGTTCGTTCGTTCTTTCAACACCCGGAGACTCGGTATGCGGCATGGGCGTAGTCTCTAAGTTACGTACTGACTAGTAGACTCGGGGATCTGTACCGAAGCGGCTACCACTTCGGAATGACGCACCTCCACCACCTGTACACTCAACGCAATCTGATCTGCATATCAAAGCTGCTGGAGCTGATCGACCGGCGCGACAAGAGTGTTAGAAAGGCGCTGCGCCTACTCGTCCTGAGTTACAACCAAGCACATGCGACTCTGATGACCCGCGTGGTGGTCAAGGACGGCCAATCGGATTTCGTACTTACTGGTGCACAGAGCGGATTGCCTGTGGAAAAGAACGTGTTGGAGGGCATCACCAGAAAGGTTAAGCCACTTCGCGATTCGTTCAAACTCGTGCGCCACAGCCGCAGCACAGTTTCCGTACACAATCGAAGCAGTACATCCCTCTGTGAATCGGATGCCTCGATCGACTATATATTCACGGACCCACCATTCGCCGGTTTTATCCCCTATGCCGAAATCAATCAGGTGAATGAGCTCTGGCTCGGAAAGCGGACGAAAAACAAGAACGAGGCTATCGTGAGCGAAGCTCAAGGAAAATCGCTCGAAGATTACGGTCGCTTGATGTCCGCAGTCTTTAAGGAGGCGGCTCGTGTTCTGAAGCCCGATGGCCTTGCAACGGTTGTCTTTCATGCAGCCAAGGCAGCAGTGTGGGCGACGCTACAGACTGCCTACCGAACTGCGGGTTTCGAGGTCGCCGCCACAAGCGTGCTCGACAAGCTTCAAGCGAGCTTCAAGCAAGTCGTATCAACTACATCAGTAAAGGGTGATCCACTGCTTTTGCTGACGAAGAGTCCGGTGAAAACCTCAGTGGAGGCAATTGGTGGCGATCTTGTCGAGAGTTTGATTTCCAAAGCAAAGCTCACAAATGACCCAGCCGAACTGGAAGTGTCGAGACTCTATTCCCGCTACGTGATTCGATGCCTCGCCGCAGGACGGAAAGTCGAACTTAATGCGGACCAGTTCTACAAAAGAGCTCGCGCAGTGGAGACCCTATGACACCTGCGAATTTTGCTCGCCTCGAAGGATTCGAGTCGCACGAGGCACGAAGGAAGCGACTGGGCCAGTACTTTTCTGGGCTTCCTGTATCGAAGCTACTGGTTGCACTGGCTGCGCGACCGGGAATTAAGACAGCTATCGATCCAATGGCTGGCAAAGGAGACATGCTGGTAGCTACCCACGAGATAATGCGCCGGTGTGCTCGACTTGATGCCGTGGAGATCGATCCTATTGCAGAGAGGATTTGCGCCGACTCTCTGAGTCGTATCAACCATGTTGAGTCCGTGTGTGCTTTAGGCAGCGCCTTTGACCCAAAGACGGTTGGTCGGCTGCACCCGACAGGCTACGACTTGGTCGTGACAAACCCTCCGTACGTACGTTACCAGTCGCAAAAGACCGGCGCCGGTTCGAACGTGTGGTTACCTAGCGCTCTCGAAGTTCGAAACGGTCTTCGCGACTGTCTCACGGGGCTTAAATCGCTCGTTGACAGCGACCGGGGCCTGTTCCGTTCTCTCGCTGAAGGATACTCAGGGCTTTCTGACCTCGCGGTCCCTGCTTGGATTCTCTGCGCAGCGCTAGTCAGACCCGGCGGGACGCTCGCGATGGTTGTGCCCGATGCGTGGCTCAAGCGAGACTACGCTGCGATTGTGCAGTACTTGCTGCTTCGCTGGTTTCGGATTGAATTCATTGTCGAAGACTCGCATGCCTCCTGGTTCTCTGACGCGTTGGTTCGAACGACACTCGTGGTTGCACGGCGTATCTCACGTCGGCCGTCAGCAAGCAACTGGACTGATGAAACATATCTTCGCATATCGCTCCCGAGCAGCGTTGAGAGTGCGCCCGGTGTTTGAGGTGATTCCCGGTAATTCTGAGCACGCTTGGTGAGGGAAGGCAGCGGCTCGCCCTCACGGAGCGTGATCTTTCGGGCCGGATCGCTGTCGGATCGAGGATCAGGTCGCCTGTGGCGGATCGAGCTCGTCGATCATCTGCTCGAAGGTGACGGTGAAGGTGGGCTCGTACTGCTTCGGGTGGGCTTTGACGAACTCGACGACCTTGCGGTAACAGTCGGCCGCGGCCTTCCGATCGCCGCGCGCCTCGTAGACCATGCCGAGGCGATCGTATCCGTCGTGGACGTACGGATAGCGCTCGAGGAACTCCCGCGCGGCCTTCTCGGCCTCATCGAGCTTGCCTTCGTGGACAAGATCGATGATGGCGTTGGAGTCGCGGGTGAGTTCGTCCTCCTCATCATCGGCACCGTAGAAGTCGCGCTCGTCCTGGACAGCCTCTGCGGCGCGGGCCTCGGCAGCCGCCTTCAGCGCCGCGCTCTCGACCTCCTGATCCTTGGTGAGGCAGCAGCGCTTGTATTTTTGCCCACTGCCGCACGGGCAGGGATCATTACGTCCGGGCTTGGCCATGATGAAGGCGATGAGCGATGTATCAGCAGGTGCTGGGCGATGCGGCATTTTACCGGTTGTTGCTGCGCTTCGATGAGGAGCTTGCCGCCGCCGAGCGGCCCAAAGGCTGCCGGGTGTGCGGGAAGCGACTGGAGGCGTCCGACTTCCCCCGCAAGCCGCGTGGCTTCGGTCTCGATCTCGGGGAGCGCTTCACCGAACGGCTGTCCTTCTGCTGCGCGGATCGCACGTGCCGCAAGCGCCGCACGCCGCCATCGCTTCGCTTCCTCGGCCGCAAGGTCTACCTGGGGGCCATGGTGGTTCTGATCTCGGCGATGCGTTGCGGGGCGAACCCGGCGCGCATGCGCCGCCTGCACGAGCTCGTCGGCGTCAGCCGCCATACCGTCTCGCGATGGCGCAGGTGGTGGAGCGAGCAGCTGCCGGCGACGCCGTTCTGGCGGGCCATGGCCGGCGCGCTGATGCCCCCGATCTCGATAGCCGATTTGCCTGCATGGCTCCTCGAGCGCTTTACCGGCACATCCGAGGGGCGGCTCGTCTTGCTCCTGCGTGCCCTCGGGCCGGTGAGCGTCGGCAGTCTCATCGAGCACGCTTCATAACGGGGTGCGCTTCTCCCGCAGAGGATGCCCGTCGCGGGAAGGCCGCGACCGCGATTACGGTGCCCGCATCGGTAGGTGACGACGGATGCGGGGATGGGCAGGTCAAAAGATCCTTCCGTACACGAGCGCTGGGCGCATCTGCGCTTCTCGGTGATCGGACAGCTGCTCGCGGCGCCGCCGCCGCGCGGGCAGCTGCGCGCCGAGCTCGAGCGACTTGCATCGCGTTCCTGGCAGCACCCGATCACGGGCGAGCGCGTGCGCTTTGCGCTCTCGACCATCGAGCGCTGGCTCCTTCGGGCGCGCAGTGAGCGGCGTGACCCGGTCGCTGTCCTGCGACGCAAGGTGCGCGTCGATGCCGGCACACAACAGGTCTCGCTCGCGATCCGCGAGGCGCTGCGCGCGCAGTACGGCGCGCATCCGAGCTGGTCGGTCAAACTGCACTACGAGAACCTGCGCGCGCTCGCGGAAGCGCAGATCTCGCTTGCCCCAATGCCCTCGTACTCGAGTATCCGGCGCTTCTTCCAGAGTCAGGGCTGGCGCAAGCGCCGGCGGCTGACGAACCGCGACACCGCCGGCGCTGAGCGGGCCGAAGCGCGCCTCGCCTCCCGCGAGGTGCGCAGCTACGAGGCCGAGTACGTTGGCGGCCTCTGGCACTGGGATGGGCACATCGGCTCGCGAGCGGTGCTGACCGCGCGCGGTGAGTGGGCGAAGCCCGTGCTCATCGGTGCCCTCGATGATCGCTCGCGCCTCGCCTGTCACCTGCAGTGGTTCATGGCCGAGAACGCCCCGAACGTGGTGCACGCTCTGTCTCAGGCCTTCCAAAAGCGGGGACTCCCCCGCGCCGGCATGTCGGACAACGGCGCGGCGAACCTCTCTGCCGAGGTGACCGAAGGGCTCGCGCGCCTCGGCATCGTGCATGAGACGACCCTTCCGTACTCTGCTTACCAAAATGGCAAGCAGGAGTCCTTCTGGGGCCAGGTTGAAGGGCGACTGATGGCGATGCTCGAGGGCGTTGCCGATCTCACCCTCGAGTACCTCAACGAAGCCACCCAGGCGTGGGTGGAGTACGAGTACAACCGCGCCATCCACTCCGAGACCGGCGAGACCCCGCTGGCTCGCTACCTCGCAGGCCCCGAGGTGCTGCGGCCCTCACCCGACAGCGCCGCCCTGCGCGCCGCCTTCACCCGCTCCGAGCGCCGCACGCAGCGCGTAAGCGACGGCACCATCATGGTCGGAGCGCAGCGCTTCGAGATCCCGTGAAGTGGTCCCTACGCAGCGGACCTCATAGACGGGAGCTGATCGACGTGTTGCATTCTGCGCGCATAATCGTTGGGCGACAAGTATCCGAGTGATGAGTGCAGGCGAACCGGGTTGTAAAA
>JAKAFQ010000411.1 GCA_021817875.1 Pseudomonadota bacterium | reverse complement strand
CCGGCAGGCCGAACACCGTGTCCACTCCGTTGGCGATCAGGGTCTCGACGATCGCGTCCCCGGTGGTTCTCTGGCTCATGAGTCAAATCGGCCTTTCTGTTGGTCCATCCTCTCCCCGGGGCCCTACATCGCGCCGAACGCGTTGGTGGGTCTTTCGACCTCCGGCCGTCTCGGCAACGACCGTGGCACGCGGCCCGGCATCGAGCGGCGGCGGGCGTCGGGCACGGCATCGCCGTCGAGTTCCGCTGCCGCCTGGCGCATCTCGCCGATGAACCAGCGCTCCACGCTGTGATCGGCCGTCTCGCGGCGCCAGTACATGATGTAGGAAATCATCCGCTCTGCGCCATACACGTGCACACGCTTCAGCGGCAGGACCTTCTCGAACAGGGCCACCACCCCCTCCGGAACCGCCGCGAGATACTCCGTGGCCGCGACACAGGAGGGTATCGCGAGCAGCGGCAGGGTCATCGCGGGCGCGGCCGCGACGCCCTCGGGCTCGAAGCCGGCCACGAGTTTGTCGGAGGGCGCCACCCGCGGCCTCGCCAGGAATTCCTCCCGGGTGAGACAGGCGGCGGATCGGTTGCGCGTGCTGGCAATGTAGGCCACCGGCTCGCTGAACAGCACGCAGTGCGGATGGCCCGGCGCGCCGTCGCCACGGGCCGGCAGGATGAGCACATCGGCCTCACCCCGGTCGAACTGCTCAGGCTCGCTGGCCGGCACGTGGGCGATGGTCACATTCGAGCCGAGGTCGGCGAGCCTGCGCACGGCGCGCGTCAGAAACACCGAGGCAAGGTAGTCGCACGTCATGACCCCGAATTCCCGGCCCGAGGAGGCTGGATCGATGTCCGGCCGCGCCACGACGACGGAGCGCATCTGGGCCAGCGCGGCCTGCAGCGGACCCAGCAGCCCTTCGGCGAAGGGCGTCAAGGCAAGCCCCCGGCCCCGGCGCACCAGCAGCGCGTCCCCGAAGTGCTCGCGCAGCTCCGCCAGCGCGTTGCTGACCGCGGGCTGGGTCAGGTGCAGCCGCTCGGCGGCGCGCGTCGGCCCCCTTTCCACCAGCAGGGCCTCGAGCTTGATCAGGTAGTTGAGGTCCAGGTACTTGTTTCGCATGAGTGTCAGTCTCTGAATCGTGCGGACCGCGTCACTTTCCCTGAACCCGCCCGCGGGGCAGCTGCAGCCGCTTTTCCGTTTCGGCGACATCGGCGAGCGGCAGCTGCAGCGCCTGGGCGAGCACGGCGGTGCGCTCCACCAGGGCGAGGTTGCGCGCCAGCACGCCCTTGCGCAGGTACAGGCAGTCCTCGAGACCGGCGCGCGCATTGCCGCCGAGCGCCAGCGCCATGGCCGTCAGCTCCAGATTGCTCTTGCCGATCGCGATGATCTGCCAGATGCATCCCGGCGGCAGGCGGCGCACCATCATCATCAGGTTGTCCGGCGTCGCGGCCATGCCGCCACGCACCCCGAGCACGATGCTGAATTGCAGGGGTTCTGCGAGCAGCCCCTCCTCGTACAGCCGCAGGCAGGCATCGAGGTGCCCGGTGTCGTAGATCTCGAGCTCCGGCTTCACGTCGAGCTCGCGCATGCGGGCCGCGAGCCGCCGGACCCCCTTCGGCGGATTGAGGAATTCTCCCTCCCCGAAGCTCATCGAGCAGGGATTGAGCGTCGCCATGCGCGGGCGCAGCTCCACCAGTTTCTCGCGCTCCTCGAACGGGACCGTCAGGCCCACCCCCGTCGACATCTGGATGAGGATCGGGCATTTCTCCTCGATCAGGTCCATGACCCGGCGGGCGATGCCGAGATCCGCGGTCGGACGCTGATCGGCATCGCGCAGGTGAATGTGTGCCACCGCCGCTCCGGCCTGGTAGGCCGCGTGGACATCGTTCGCGATCTCCTCGGGCGTGGTGGGCAGATGGACATTGTCCGACTTGGTGGCGATGGGGCCGGTGGGTGCGACGGTGATGACGATGCTCATGATGGATCCGGTATCGCGCTGTGGGGTGAATGACCGCCGGCCTGCGGCCCGCTGGGCGGCGCTCCGGCGCTGATGAGATCGTCCAGGCGCTGCGGCGGGCTCAGGCCCGCCGCAAGACTCGGCAGAACGGCTTCGTGGATCGCGAGAGTCAGATCGAGGCCGACGTAATCGGCATTCTCCACTGGTCCCATCGCCGCCAGACGCAGCCCGATGGTCTTCAGGGCCATCAGATCGACCGTCTCGGCGGCGCACACGCCGCCCTCGACCAGGGCGAGCGCTTCCCGCCAGAGCGCACAGCGCAGCCGGCGCGCAATCTGGCGATCGGCTACTGACAGGGGTGGGGCGGCAACCGGTGCACAGTCCCCCGCCGCGCGGCCCAGGCGTCTTTCCAGGTGCGTCCGCAGACGCTCGGCCGCACGTTCGCGCGCCCCCGGCGGCCAGAGCAGCAGGCCCTGACCGGTCTTCGCCCCCAGTTGACCTTCGGCCACTTTCTCGCGCAGCAGCCGTGCCGGCCCCGGGTCACTGTTGACCCCTGGAAGCGTGTCGGCGAGCTCACGGGCCACCTCGTGCGCACCTGCGCGGCGCATCTCGGCGATCGGACCCCGCTCGGCGAGGGATACGCCGAGCGTCGCCGCCACGATCCGGTCCACCGATTCAGGCGGACAGATGCCGTCGGACACGAGCGCCAGGGCTTCGCGCCACAGTGCGTGCTGCAGCCGGTTACCCACGAATCCCGGCACGTCGCGCTCGACGCGCACGGGAGTCTTGCCTAGTGCCACCAGGAAGTCCACGGTGCGCTGCATGATCTCCGGAGCGGTCCGCTGTCCTCGAATGACTTCGACCACCGGGATGAGTTGCGGGGGATTCCACCAGTGCGTGCCCACCGCGCGCTCCGGACGCATCGTGAGCATCGCGATCTGCGTGATGGGCAGGACGGACGAGTTGCTCATGAGGACCGCGTCGGGATTGGCGGCGTCGAGACGCGCGAACACCTGCTGCTTGACCCGCAGGTCCTCGACGATCGCCTCGATCACGATGCCGGCCTCTCGAGCCGCCTGCTCGAGCACGGCCTGCGTGTGCACACGCGCGGCAGCCGCGGGGACGGCGCTACGCAGCGCCTCGCAAGCCTGCGCCAACGCAACGGATTGCGTATCGTGCAGGATCACCGGCAAACCGGCGCGCAGCACCACCTCCGCGATGCCCCGCCCGAGCAGACCCGTGCCAATGACCGCCACCGGAGTCATTCCGGACCGCACTGCCGATGTTGACCTCTCGCTCACGCCGCCCACCGGGCTCATCCGGCGGTATAGCCGCCGTCCGCGTAGAGGATATGCCCGGTGTAGAAATCCGAGGCGCGCGAGCACAGAAAGAGCAAGGGCCCGGCGAGGTCGGCCGGCTCGCCCAGCCTGCCGAGCGGCACCCGGGTGAGAAAGCCGGCGCGCGCGCTGCGGGCCTTCTCGTTGTCCTCGAACATCCAGGCGGTGAGCGGCGAGCGAAACACCGTCGGGGCGATCGCATTCACCGTGATGGCGTACTTGCCCCATTCGCAGCCGAGCGCCCGGGTGATGCCGTCGACAGCCGACTTCGAGGCGCAATAGGCCGAATAGCCCGCCGGATGACCGAGCAGGCCGCGCGCCGAAGAAGTGAGCACCACCTTTCCGCCGCGGCCCTGGCGGATCATGTGCGCGCCGGCCGCGCGGGCCATGAGCCACGAGCCGGTGACGTTGGCCTCCATGACCCGGGCGAAGCGCTCGGGCGACATCTCGACGATGCTCGAGACATCGTTCATGCCGGAGGCCACGACCAGGATATCGATGGCGCCGAAGTGAGTCACCGCCGCTGCGGCAATCGCCTCGGCATCGGTCTCGGTATTGGAGCGCCGCGCGATGACCTGCACATCGGTCCCGCGCGAGCGGCACTCCTCGGCGAGCGTTTCGAGCTCGCCGGCCCTGCTGGCCGCGAGGGTCAGCTTCGCGCCGGCGGCCGCGAGGGTCCGGGAAGCGAGCGCCCCGAAGGCCCCGGTGGCGCCGACCACGACCGCGCTCCTGCTCCGGATATCAAACAGTGAGTGGGGATTTTCAAATCCGCCGGCCATTGCCATGTCTCCCGCTATTTCTTCGGCGGATAGGGCATGACCACCAGGATGGTGGCCACCTCGTTGCCCGGATTGGTGAGGGTGCGCTCCACGTTGGGACCGATGCAGACCGAATCGAGCCTCTCGAGGAGGCGATCCTCGCCCTCGGCACTCACTCGGATCCGGCCGGCGAGCACGACATACACTTTCTCGAGCGGCGAGGCATCCGGCCCGGCGCCCCCGCCGGGCAGGATGTGCGACAGACCCACCCAGAAGTTCGTCGGTCCACCGTCCTCGAAGCCCTGCAGACGCAGCGATCTGACGTCGAAATGATTGGGTGCCTCGTACGGCTGCGCGCTCTGCAGGCTCTTGACGTGCATCACTCAGCCCTGTCCGGTTTCGATGCGGTACTTGCCGCTGGGGTCGACGATCGCCACCAGGCGCACGATGCACCCGTCACCCTTGGTCCAGCGCCAGGGGAA
>JAKAFQ010000410.1 GCA_021817875.1 Pseudomonadota bacterium | reverse complement strand
GCGCGCCCTTGGGCGAGCTCATGCGCTTGAGGCCCACGATGAACAGCACCGCGGCGATGAAATACACCGCCTGGATCAGTTCGTCCGTGATGGAGTGGGGCAGTGTCATGCTTGCTGGCCTTTCTTCCTGTCCTGAGTGGTCTTGAACATCTCCAGCATGCGCTCGGTGGACACGTAGCCGCCGACCACGTTGCCGGCCGCGAGCAGCACGCCGATGAAGCCGATGGCTTTCTCGAGCGGCGTGCGCGCGTTGCCGAGCGCCACCATGGCGCCGACCAGCACGATGCCGTGCACGAAGTTCGAGCCCGACATCAGTGGCGTGTGCAGGATCACCGGCACGCGTGAGATGACCTCGTAGCCGGTGAAGGCCGCGAGCATGAATATGTAAAGCGCAACCATGCCAGTCATGGGTTCACCTCTCTATCGCCTTGCGGGTCGGCTCGTGGCGGATCTCGCCCGCGTGCGTCAGGCACGCCTGCGCGAACACCTCGTCGTTCCAGTCGATGGCGAGCTCGCCCTCCTTCAGGGCCGGGGTCAGGAAATTGAGCAGATTGCGGGCATACATCTCGCTGGCGTTATAGGCGAGCTGGGCGGGCAGGTTCACCGGTCCCACCACCTCTATGCCGCGATGAGTCACGGTCTCGCCGGCGCGTGTCAGCTCGCAATTGCCGCCCTGCTCGGCGGCGATGTCGACGATGACCGAACCGGGGCGCATGCGCTCGACCGCGCCGCGCAGGATGATCTTCGGGGCGGGCCGGCCGGGCACGGCCGCCGTGGTGATCACGGCATCGGCGGCGGCGATGCGTGCATCGAGCACCTCCTGCTGCCTGCGTTTCTCCTCCTCCGTCAGCTCCCGCGCATAGCCTCCGGCGCCTTCGGCGCTGACCCCGGTGTCCACGAATTTCGCTCCGAGGGACTTCACCTGGTCCCGCGTGGCGCTGCGCACGTCGTACGCCTCTACGATCGCACCGAGGCGTTTTGCCGTTGCGATGGCCTGCAGTCCCGCGACGCCGGCGCCGATCACCAGCACCTGGGCCGGCCGGATGGTGCCCGCGGCCGTGGTCAGCATCGGAAGAAACTTCTGCAGCTGATTGGCCGCGATCAGCACCGCCTTGTAACCCGCGATCGAAGCCTGCGAAGACAGGGCGTCCATCGACTGTGCCCGGGAGATGCGCGGCACGAGCTCCATGGAGAAGCTGGTGATGCCGCGCTCCCTGAGCGCGCGCACCTCGTCCTGCCGCGCATAGGGCTGCAGGAAGCCGATCAGCACCGTGCCGCTGCGCAGGGCGCGGATCTGCTCCAGGCCGGGTGGCTGCACCGTCAGCAGCACCTGCGCCTGCCCGAGCACGGCGGGCGAATCCGCCCAATCCACCCCTTTGTAGGCCTCGTCGGGAAATCCGGCGCGCTCACCGGCGCCGCGCTCCAGGAGCACGCGCGCGCCGGCACGGCCGAGCTTTCCCGCCACCTCGGGCACCAAACTGACACGCGTCTCGCGCGGGGCGGTTTCGCGCAGCGCACCAATGATTACTGGCATCTGTGGCCCTCGCAGCTCGCGGCGGAGCGCTTACGCGCCCCGACCATGGTCCGATCCGGAACGTTGCGATTCAGAACGTTGAGATTGTTGAAGTCTCGCACAATATTGCCTTATCTTACAGGAGCCATGACAGGCATAGATCTCGATCGGGCCGACCGCGGTTTGGCGGATGATCTGCGCATCGTTCCGCAGGGTGGCGCGCGCGGGCTGACCCAGCTCGTGCTGCGCACGGACGTCTCCGGCATGCCCCTCGAGTGGATCGATTACCGGGAAGCGGCCCGCCTGTACACCCAGGAACAGGTTGCCTATACGTGCGGCTCTGCGCTCTATACGCTCTTTGGGGGCGTCAATGCACTGACCGGGCGGCGGTCGGTGCTCGAGATCAATTCCATCGTCGCCACCGTCGGGCACACGGGCAATCCGGGCAACACCCGCCACGATTACGTTCCGCCGCTCAACAATCAGACGCTGTTCCGGCGGGATGCCCACCTGTGCATGTACTGCGGTCTGCGCTTTCCGACCCGGGAGCTCTCGCGCGACCACATCCGGCCCTTCAGCCAGGGCGGCATCGATACCTGGACCAACGTCGTCACGGCCTGCCGCCGCTGCAACAATCAGAAGGCCTCGCGCACACCCGAACAGGCGAAGATGCAGCTGATCGCGGTGCCGTTCACTCCGACCTACGCGGAATACATTTTCCTCAAGGGTCGTCGGGTGCTCGCCGATCAGATGCACTACCTGCTCGCGCACTTTCCGCGATCGAGCCCGCTGCACGATCGCATCCAGCGTTGGTTGACTTAGGAACTCTATAGTGCGCCCTCCGGACGGGCTACAACAATCGAATTCAGCCCGTGCTGTGATCTATCTCATCGACGCATCGGTCTACGTCTTCCGCGCGTATTATTCGCAGCTGCCGGGCATGGTCGACCGCGATCAACGTCCGGTGCACGCCGTGTTCGGGTTTGCACGCTTTCTCGGCGATCTGCTGGAGAAGGCCCGGCCGGCCTACGTGGCCGTTGCCTTCGATCAGCGGCTCGCGACTTCGTATCGCAACGGACTCTATCCGCCCTACAAGGCCAACCGCGAGCCCCCGCCCGCCGATCTCGCGGCCCAATTCGGCTACTGCCGCGAGCTCTGCGGCCATCTGGGTCTGGCGGCCTTCGTGGATGCGCGGTACGAGGCCGACGATCTGATCGGCACACTCTCGTGCATCATGCGCGGGCAGGGTGTGCGCTCGGCGTTCATCACGCGCGACAAGGATCTTGCCCAGCTGGTCCGCGATGGAGATCTGTACTGGGATTTCGGCGCTCGCGGGCCACTCGGATATGGCGACGTGCTGCGCCGCTTCGGCATCCCCCCGGAGCGCTTCGCGGACTTTCTCGCGCTCACCGGGGACGCCTCGGACAATATTCCCGGTGTGCCCGGCGTGGGCCCGAAGACCGCCGCGGCACTGATGCGCGCCTTCTGTTCGATCGATGATCTGTATGCGCAGCTCGGCCGGGTCAGCTCGCTCGGGCTGCGGGGGGGCAGGGAATTGCGCCAGCGGCTGCTCGAGCACCGCGAGACGGTCTACCTGGCGCAGCGCCTGACCCGCATCGTATGCGACATGCCGCTCGCGGTCGCGCCTGAGGACCTGCGCCCGCGCGCGCCGGACCTCGAGGCGCTGGGCTCGCTGTACGACCGGTTGGGCTTCGGATCGCTGCTGCGACGCCAGGGCGAGCGGCTCGCCGCCCGGCTGACTCAGGCGTCTGCGGGCGCGCTCATCCTGCGCTGATGTCCCTGGGAGGCGCTCCCCGATCCGGTGCGGCTCATCGCCCGGGGCTCAATGACCCGGTTGCACGAATCTTGCAAAGATTCGGCTATTCTTGAGGTCAGCCAGCGCACACAGCCAAAGGGGGTTACCGTGGCCAGCCAGAATATCGAGTCCGTCCTGCACGAAGGACGCAGCTTTGCCCCTCCGGCGGAGTTCGCGGAGCGAGCGCGGATCCGGGCAGCGCAGCTCGCGGAGCTGCAGCGCCAGGCGGGCAGCGACACCGCCGGCTTCTGGGCGCGTCTCGCCCGCGAGGAACTCCGCTGGCAGACGCCGTTCACCCTGACGCTGGATGAGTCGAATGCGCCGAATTATCGCTGGTTCGCGGACGGGCGGCTCAATGTCTCCTTCAACTGTCTGGATGTGCATCTGGCCGAGCGAGGCGAGAAGACGGCTCTGCTGTTCGAGGGCGAGCCGGGAGACGTCCGCCGGCTGAGCTACCGGGAGCTGCACGCAGAGGTGTGCCGGTTCGCCAACGCACTGCGGGCTCAGGGCGTCGGCCACGGCGATCGGGTGGCGATCTACATGCCGCTCGTGCCCGAGATCGTGATCGCCATGCATGCCTGCAACCGGATCGGAGCGATCCATTCGGTGGTGTTCGGCGGCTTCTCGGCGCCGGCACTGCGCGACCGGATCGAGGACACCGGCGCGAAGGTGCTCGTCACGGCCGACGGCGGCTGGCGCGGTGGACAGGCCATCGAACTGAAGGCCGCGGCCGACAAGGCGCTTGCAGGGGCTTGTCCGAGCATCGAGCGGGTGATCGTGCTGAAGCGCACCGGGCGTCCGGTCGCCATGCAGCCGGGCCGCGATCTGTGGTGGGACGAGGCGATCGAGGGCTGCCCGACGGAGTGCGCGCCGGTCTGGGTGGAGGCCGAGCATCCGCTGTTCCTGCTCTACACCTCGGGCTCGACCGGCAAGCCCAAGGGCATCCAGCATTCCAGCGGCGGCTACCTGCTCGGTGCCAAGGTGACCACCCAATGGGTGTTCGACCTGCACGACCAGGACGTTTTCTGGTGCACGGCCGATGTCGGCTGGGTGACCGGGCACAGCTATGTTGCCTACGGGCCGCTCGCGCTCGGGGCGACCGTGTTGATGTACGAGGGCTCGCCGACGTTCCCCGACGGCGGACGTTTCTGGAAGATCTGTCAGGATCACCGCGTCAGCGTGTTCTACACCGCGCCGACCGCG
>JAKAFQ010000409.1 GCA_021817875.1 Pseudomonadota bacterium | reverse complement strand
CTAGGGAAGCTCTGCACAGGTGGCGCTAGCGCGCCAATGCAACCTTGGGGGGAGGTTCGGGGACCGTCGCAGCGGCTGCCGCCGTGCAAACGGGCGTCGCGGAGCCGGGGGGAGGACCCTCGACCCAGCTCCGCCGCCCCCCCGCGGGGCGTCCGGCGGCGGGCCGTCCCGCCGCCGCTCACACCAGGCACGGGACAAAGTCCCGCGGCAGCAAGCGGCGGCGCAGCAGGTACAGATTGGCGAGCCCAAACATCGTCTGCGCCCGCGCCAGGTTCTTCGCGAGCCCTCGATAGCGCACCTTCACGAAGCCCCAGAGCCGCTTGACCACATGGAAGGCATGCTCCACCCGCGCGCGCCGCTGCGAGCGCCGACGGTTGATCCGCTTCTGGGCGTCCGTCAGTGGCCGCGCCGCCGTCCCCCGCCGGTTCACCCGATAGCGCCCGCCCGCCAGCTGCCACTGCTCCCGATGGTCCTCTTTCCAGTAGGCCTGATCCCCGTAGAGGTCGGCCTCCTCGCCATGCAACAGGTCCGGCAGCTGGCGAATGTCCGCCGCCGCCGCGTCCGTCGCTTTCACGTGGTGCACGACGCCCTGCAGGTCCGTCCCCACATGCACCTTCATCCCGAAGTGCCAGTCCTTCCCCTTCCGCGTCTGCCGCATCTCGGGATCCCGGGCCTTGTCGGCGTTCTTCGTCGACGGCGGCGCCGCGATGATCGTCGCATCCACCAGCGTCCCCTGCTTGAGCCACAGCCGCTTCTCCGTCAGGAGCGTCTGGATCTCCGCAAACAGCACGGCGGTCAACGCATGCCGCTCCAACAGATGCCGAAAGCGCAGGATCGTGCTCTCGTCCGGAATGAGGGCGTCGCCCAGCTCCACCTGGGCAAAGCGCCGCATCGACTCGCTATCGTAGAGCGCGTCCTCGGCCGCCGGATCGGACAGGTTGAACCACTGCTGCAGGAAGTAGATGCGCAGCATCCGCTCGAGCCCGATCGGCTGCCGCCCGTTCCCCGCCTTCGGATAGTGCGGCGCAATCACCGCCAGCAGCCGGGCCCAGGGGATCACCGCGTCCATTTCGGCCAGGAAGCGCTCGCGCCGGGTGATCTTGCCCTTCTGGGCCCACGCCATCGAGGCAAACGTGCGCTGCTCGCTCATGCGACCGACTCCGGAAGACGGGGCGATACGGGACGTGATCGGACGCCGCCAATCTAGCGTAGTTAGGCACCCTTGTGCAGAGTTTCCCTAGTAGTTCGGATTGGTCTGCTTCTCCGAGAGCGGCGTGGCGAAGCAGAGGTTGCGCCCGGGGAGGATCTCCAGCGGATGGAGCGCCCCCGGACGATTGAGCGCTTCCCAACGCCGAAGGTCGCCAAGGCGGCGCGACTCGAGCCAGAGCTCGATGCCGCGTTCGCGCTTGAGCACAGCCCACGCATCCGTCGCATTGGTCACCGTGTACAACGGCAGCGACAGGTTGGTGCGACGCGCATTGATCGTCGTCATCGCCCCTTGCCAGTCGCCGGCGATGAGCTTCGCCTCGGCCTCGATCAACCGCATCTCCCACCCCGTGGAGAGGGCGATGGCGGCGGTGCGATCGGGGTACTTCGTCTGGAAGTACCAGCGCACCCGTCCGAGGTTACCGACCGCGGCGTCACCGGTGAGGATGGTGAGGCTGCTGTCGAACGGCACCCGCGGATCGCGCGTGGCCTTCCTAATGGAGTCGTACACCGTATTCCACACGGTGTGCCCACGATACGGCGAGTTGGCGCTCGCCCAGAAGATGCGATTGTACTGGGCCAACTCGTTCTGGTAGTACGGCATCTTGTAGGTAAAGGTGTTCGACACGCCGGCCGCATCGGCCGCCGCACCGGTGGGATTGTTCCGCAGCAGTCGCACCGACGCACGCCCCGCCAGCGCGGCCGTGGCCAGCGCGGTGTTCCCTGCGGCCTGGGCCACGGTGATAGCCTCGGTGAAGTTCGCCTCGGCGCGCTCGAAGTACACCGTGTGCGGGCCAGGGGCCCCGCCATTGATGATCCCTTCGCAGAAGTTCTCGCCGAGGTGGCGGTTGGCATAGCCGGCCCACACGAGCGCCTGCGCCAGCTGCGCGCTCTTCGACGCGTTGGCGCCGAGGACGGACTTGGCGCGCGCGACGACATCTTCCGACGTCCAGCGCGCGCGCTGGGCGAAATTCCACCACGTGTCGCCGTCATCGTCGGCGAGTATTCCCGCTTGCTGGCGCACCGAGATACCGAATGCTGCCGTAGAACCGGCCGGATGCAGCTCACGGGAGACTGCTGCGCCGGTGTAGGAGGTCCAGTTGATGGCCTCCGCCAGGTCGCGTCCGGCGCCGCTCACCAGCGAGCCCAGCGCGCCTGTGTTGTTGAGCGCGTCGGCCTGGATGGGGCCGGGGTTGGTGGCGTCGAGGGAGCAACCGGTGGCCGCCACGAGGACGGTCGCGGAGAGCGACACGCGACGAGCGCGGCGCAACATCGAGGAATTCGTCATGGTCATTGGCGGGTTCCTCAGAACGAGAGACGGAGGGAGGTCAGGAACACCGCCGGCGCCGGAATGTGCTCCGAGATGTAGCGCACCGTGGCGTTGAAGCCGTCGTTCCCCGACATCTCGGGATCGAACATCGGCAAACCGTAGTTGCGGCGGAAGAGATTCTGCGCCGTGAAAACCAGCGAGCTGCTGGCCGTGCGCGGAATCGCCTTGCCGAGCGGGATGTTGAGGGTGATATCGCGAATCTTGAAGAAGTCTGCCGGGAAGATGAACATGTCCTGGCGCACGTTGGCCGGGATGCAGGTGAGCGTCTCGCGCACCGTGATCGGCTGCTTCGCCGCAATGTTCTTGTAGGCATCGAAGCACGTGGGCCACAGCACCGAGCGCGAGAGCGCCTGGTACGACGCATCCTCGTCGATGTAGGCACCACCCTGGTACTCTCCCCGCACCGAGAGCGAGATGTTGCGCCAGGTGCGCAGGTTGATGCTGCCGCCGATGATGTGCGTCGGCTGGCTGGGGCCGAGGATCTGGTTCGACGCGGTGTCGGGCGCGGCGCCGCGGGCGTCGGGGTTGCGGATCAACTTGCCACGCAGCACCGGTGCCGGCTGCCCTTCGATCACCCAGCCGTAGTTGCCCACGCTGAACGCCGGCGCGCCACCAAGGCTGATCACCTTGCTGTTGTTGGTGGTGATGTTCAGCCCGGCGCTCAACCCGAAGCGGGGGCGATCGACGAGCGTCCCGGTGATGGCCGCCTCGATCCCCGACTTCTCCATCTCACCCACGTTCTGCAGCGTGTTGTTGAGGAAGCCGTTGGACGGGACCGAGCGCACGCTGAACAGGGCGTCGGTCGTCTTCGCCTTGAAGTACGTGAAGTCGATGCCGAGGCGACCGTCGAAGATGCTGTGGTCGAAGCCGAGTTCGAGCTCGGTGGTGCGCTCGGGGCCTAACGCCGCATTCCCCAGGTTGTTCGGGCGCACGGCGGTCGCCGTCCCCCAGCCGACCTGGCTATACGTCCGCACGGCAGCGAAGGCGCCCGGGGCGCGGCCAGCGGCGCCGTATGCGGCGCGCAGCTTGAGCGTCCCCAACGTCGGCTTCCAGAAGCCTTCCTCCGATATGACCCACGACCCCGAGATCTTGGGATAGAACTGGAAGCCGAAGTCCTTACCGAAGGCGCTGTTGCCGTCCATGCGCCCGCCCACCGTCATGAAGTAGCGATCCTTGTAGCCGACCAGCGCCTGGGTGAAGGCGCCACCGGTGATCACGCGCTGGCGGTTCTCGTCGGCGTTCTTGATGCCACCGCTGGCAACGGTCGGCGCCGACGGCGTGGCAAAGTTCTCCGAGAGCGCCACCACGTCACCGACCAGCGAGTTCACATACTGCGTCCCGCCGGAGGCGGTGATGCGCAGGTCCTTGCCAAACTCGAACTCGTAGTTGTTCACCCAGTCCATGCTCAGCGTCGAGTTGGACCAGCGCTGGTTCTGGATCACCCCCAGCGGCTGCGCGGGGAAGCCGAACGGGCGAACGTTCCGGTTCTCCAGCGCCGCGCGGTCGTAGCCGAGCGTGAAACGGCTCGAGAAACGGGCGAGCGGGGTCCATGTCACCGTGTTTCCCATGATCATTCGGTCGATGTAGCTGTCCAGCTGTTGCATGAAGACCTTGCTCAGGGAGTCGACGTTCGTCGTGCCGTAGTAGTTGCGGTCGCGACGGAAGGCGTTGAGCGTGATTCCCTGCGCGTTGTTCCCGGCGGGCGTCTGGTTGATCAGGTTGTTGGTGTAGGCGCTGCTCCAGTTCACCGCGAGGTTCTTGACCGGCGTGAAGTCGAGGTTGGCACGAACCTGGTACTTGCGATCCTTGTCGTTCGGAAGGACGCCGTCGGTGTTGTCGGCGTTCGCCGAGAGCATGTACTTGAGGTTGTCGCCCTGTCCGCCCGACACCTGCGCCGCCGTCCCGTAGCGATAGGCGTAGTTGTCCGGCCCGAAGCGATCCTTCTTGCTGTTGCGCAGGAACGGATCCATGAAGAGGAGCGGAACGGTGTCGACCCCGA
>JAKAFQ010000408.1 GCA_021817875.1 Pseudomonadota bacterium | reverse complement strand
GCCACGGTCATATCTCGACGACCATGCGCTATTAGACATAGCAGAACGTTATGTAGAGTAGTGCCACCAAATGCTTTGAAAGCAAGGCGTTAGCGTTGGATTACTGCACATAAAACTTCCATGATTAACCTCCCGGCGGCCATCGCGGTCGCCCTTGTTCAAGGAGGTCAATCATGGATCCGTCCAAGGATCAAAGTGCAATCAACTTGCCGCTGGCGCAGCTTGTTGCGCGTGCATTAAGCGAGCTGGAGAAGCTTCGCTATAGCCGAAGATCGCTGAGGCGCTACCGGACAGTTTGGCGGCAGCTCGTGGCGTTCTCTCACGAGATGAACCTGGAAGATAAGTACTCGGAGGATCTGGCGACACGGTTTTCGAACGCGTATCAGATACGTGAGGGCGAATGCCTCAAGCCAAGCGCCGGGTGGCGGCGGCACGTTGTATTCGGCCTCAAGGCGCTTGGAGATTTTGCGCGTGAGGGATGCATTGAGCGCCCCCGCACCAATATGCAACAGATCCAAATCCCGGCGCTCATGCAAAAGCCACTGCAAGACTACGAACAGTACTGCAGGGATCGTCTTCATCTTCGGCCGACGACCCTGTGCAACCGGATGCGAGAGATCACAATATTCGCGGATTTCCTGCGCTCGAGGCACGCCACGATTTTCGATCAGATGCAGCCGGCCGATCTCAGCGCGTTCGTTAGCTCACGACCTCAGCTGGCAGCCAAAACCGTGTCGCGGATCGTCTCCGATGTGCGCAGCTTTCTGCAGTTTCTTCTGCTGCGAGGAATCCTGCAGCGGGATCTCAGCCATGTGTTGCCAACGATCCGCGTCCCGTGGAATGCCACAATTCCATCAGTGTGGGACCCAGAGCTCTTGGTACAGCTGCTCAATGCCGTGGATCGTAGCTCGCCCAAAGGCAAGCGCGATTACGCGATCCTCCTGCTTGCATGTCGCCTGGGATTGCGAGTCGAGGATATTCGAACACTGAAACTCGATGATCTGAAGTGGGAAGCGGCCACCATAGAGATCACGCAATCGAAGACTCTCGCGCCGCTGTGTTTGCCGTTGACCGAAGAAGTCGGCGAGGCACTGATTGACTATTTGAAATCCGCTCGTCCCAAAACAGATTATCGAGAGGTGTTCCTCACATTGGCTCCGCCTTTCTTGCCCTTCGGCAGAAACAGCAACCTTCATCACATCGTGACCTATTGGAAGCAACTCGCGGGCATTCACTTCCGGGTGAAGCAACGCCACGGCCTGCATTCGCTGCGCCATACGCTGGCAACGAAACTGCTGCGTAAGCAGACACCGATTCACGTCATCTCCGAGATTCTGGGGCACGCAACGACGGCATCGACGTTGATCTACGCCAAGGCCGACGTCGAAGCGCTGCGCACTGCCGCCTTGGATCCCGAGGAGGTGTGTCATGTCCGGTAGAGAATTCAAAGGGCGGTTTCAGAGCGCTGTTGCGGCGCTCATGGAAGAGTTCGTTAAGGAGAAACAAGCGTGTGGTTACCGATATGGTGAGAAAGCCCGGATACTGGCGTGCTTCGATCGTTTCTTATGCGAGCAAGCGCTATCGCAGTGCGAGCTGCCACGCGCCATCACCCGCAAGTGGCTCGCCAAACAGTCCCATGAGAGCGCAGCAACCCATCGGTGTCGCATCTACGCTGTTCGTCAATTCGCCCTGTACATGTGCTGGCGGGGATACGCTGCCGATGTCCCGGACCGATCGCTGACAGCAAAGCAGAGCGCCAGTTTCTCACCACGAATCCCGACACAGACCGAGGTACAGCAGTTGCTCCACGCGGTTGATCAACTCACGCCGACTGCGCGCTCACCGCTGCGCCACCTCATCATGCCCGAAGTATTCCGACTGCTGTATGGGTGCGGCTTTCGGGTCGACGAGGTATTGCATCTACGTGTAGCCGATGTTGACCTTCACCACGGAATTCTGACCGTGCGTGAGGGCAAGTTTGGTAAAGATCGCCTGGTGCCTCCAGCCTTGCCGTTGGTGCAGCGCCTGCAAGAGTACGCCGACAGCATGGGAGATCGTCCAGCCGATGCATACTTCTTCCCGTCGCCCTCCGGCGGCCCGTGGAGTCTTGAAGCAGTGTATAGGCTATACCGGCAACTGCTGCTCCAGTGCAACATCCCACATGCCGGCAGAGGCAAAGGCCCGCGCGTGCACGATCTGCGTCACGCATTTGCCTGCCATGCCCTGCTGCGCTGGTGCCGCGAGGGCGTAGACCTCAATGCCAAGCTCCCGGTGTTGTCGACCTACATGGGTCATCGATCGCTTGCCGGGACCCAGCGTTATCTACATCTAATTGCCGAGCTGTATCCGGAGATCACCGTGCGCGCCAACGCCGCATTTGGCGATGTCATCCCGCGGAGGATCGATTCATGAAGCCGACCGATTTCTCCATGCACGTGACCAACTTCTTGACGCATTACCTGGCCGCACAGCGCAACTTGAGCCCCAACACCATCAAAGCCTACCGCGATGTGTTCACGCTGCTACTGCGGTTCTGCCGCGATGTGCGCGGCATCGCCCTGGAACGATTATCTCTGGCACAGATCGATGCGTCGCTTGTGGAGGCGTTCCTCGATCATCTGGCAAATGATCGGCATATCTCGATCTGCACCCAAAATCATCGCCTTGCCGCTTTGCACGCGTTCTTCCGCTATGTGCAGTCCGAAGTGCCGGAGCACTTGTTGCAGTGCCAGCGGATCCTCGCGATTCCTCTGCGGCGACATGCCCGCTCGATCGTCGGGTATCTCTCCAAAGAGTACCTCGCACAGGTTCTTGCGCAACCGGATTTACAGACCTGCGCGGGCCGCAGAGATGCCGTCATGTTGAGCGTCCTCTACGACACCGGCGCTCGGGTGCAGGAGTTGATCGACCTGAACGCCGGCGATGTGCGCCTGGATCCACCGCCGCAGCTACGGCTCACGGGCAAGGGGCGCAAGATGCGCGCTGTGCCCTTGATGGACGCGACGCTCGAACTGTTGCGCGAGCACCAACGTGAGAATGGCCTGGATCGTCCTGAACACGCTGACAAACCGCTCTTCCAGAACCGGGAGGGCGGACGCTTATCGCGCTCCGGCGTGCGCTATCTGCTGCAAAAGTATGTGCAGGCAGTACGGCGCGATCACCCGGGCTTCAGCCAACGGGTGAGTCCACACACTATGAGGCACACCAAAGGCATGCACCTCCTGGAGAGTGGTGTGCCACTCGAAATCATCCGCGACTTCTTAGGGCATGTGGACGTCAAAACGACTGAAATTTACGCACGCGCAAATCTTGCGATGAAACGCAAAGCGCTTGAGAAAGTCGCCGACGTTGGCGCAATCCCTAAGATTCCGTCGTGGAACCAGAACAAAACGCTGCTCGCGTGGCTGCAATCGCTGTAATGCTGTAGCGGTCAAGCCATGCCGTTTGCTAACCGAGGGCCGCCACATCCGCGCGAAACTTTATGTTGAGTATCGCCAACCGATTTCTTTTGCAATCAAAAATCTGACGACGGCACTGCACATAACAACTTTCTGTATCTAATAGATCAAATGTGTAGCTACACATTTGCGCTATACACACGTCCTCAATCGCGGCGGACGCGGGGTGTTGAGCCCGCTTGACCGCATCGATCCGGGGCCGAATTGAGATCTATGGCTAGACGCCCAGGAAACGGAAATCGGTCTCCGGTTTTCTGCCGCTGACGATATCGGCGATCGCCGCGCCCGAGCCGCAGGCCATGGTCCAGCCTAGAGTGCCATGGCCGGTGTTCACATACAGATTGGGGTAACGCGTATGTCCGATGCAGGGCACGCCGCCCGGTGTGGCCGGACGCAGCCCGGCCCAGAACTGCGCGCTTTCGGGGCGTCCAGCCTGCGGAAACAGCTCAAAGGTGCGCCGGACGATAGCCTGGCAGCGGACCTCGTTGATCGCGGTGTCGTAGCCGGCGAGTTCGGCCGTTCCGGCCACGCGCAGGCGATCGCCGAGGCGCGACATGACCAGCTTGTACGCGCCGTCGCTCAAGCTGATCTGCGGCGCGACATCGCCCGGCGCGAGCGGCAGCGTGATCGAATAGCCCTTCAGCGGGTAGACCGGGATCGAGATGCCGATGCGGCGCAAGAGCAGCGGGCTGTAGCTGCCCAGCGCGACCAGGTAGGCGTCGGCTTCGACGCGGTCGCCCGAACTCAGCTGCACTGCCGCGACGCGTCCCGCCGCGATGTCGATGCGTCCGATGCTGCTGCCGTAGCGAAAGCGCACGCCGTTCGCCGCGGCGAAGCGCGCGAGCGCTTGGGTGAATTTGTGCGCATCGCCAGACTCGTCCCCCGGCGCCCACACGCCGCCCGCAAGCCGGCCGGCACAGTCTGCCAGCGCGGGCTCGAGCCGCACACACTCGGCCGCGGTCAGCACGCGCAAGTCGATGCCGTGCTCGCGCTCCATCGCCGTTGCCGCAACCGCTTCGTCCAGCGCGCGGGCGTCCTGATAGATGCGCAGGATGCCGCGCGTCTGTTGGTCGTATTCGATGCCGGTCTGCGCGCG
>JAKAFQ010000407.1 GCA_021817875.1 Pseudomonadota bacterium | reverse complement strand
GCTTCGGCCGCGATGCGCCGCGCGTGAGGCGGGTGGCCGGCGCGCGTCTCGCCCGCGGCGGATCCGTGGCAACCGAAAGGGACCACGCGTGCGCGGCGGCGGCATAGGATGCGTGCGGGGAGTATCCATGCCACGCAAGCAGAGCCGGGCGGCCGAGACCGCCAGGCGGCCCGTTGCCGCTGAGCTGATCCAACGCGGGCGCGAAAACCCGCCGGGCGCCGCTGCGCCGTATGCAGTCTCGATGCCGCTCAACTGGGCTCGGAACGCAGTCCGCCCGGGGACGTGGCGCGATGGCCTGACGCCTGAGCCGGGCGTCGGCCGGAGGCCGCCGCGATGAGCACGGCGCTGGTGTGGTTCAGGCGCGACCTGCGACTGGCGGACCATGCCGCGCTGGCGGCAGCGTGCGCGGCGCACGAGCGGGTGCTGCCGGTGTACATCCATGCGCCGCAGGAGGAGGCGCCCTGGGCACCCGGGGCGGCCAGCCGCTGGTGGTTGCACCGCTCGCTCGAGGCGTTGAGCCACGCGCTCTCGCAGCGCGGAGGGCAGTTGTATCTGGCCGCCGGGGACTCGCTCGGCGAACTGTCGCGGCTCGTGGAGCAGAGCGGCGCGCGCGCCGTCTACTGGAGCCGATGCTACGAGCCGGCGTTCACCGCGCGCGATGCGCGGGTCGCCGGCGCGCTGCGCGCCAGGGGTGTGGCCGTGGAAAGCCACGAGGGCAGCCTGTGGGTCGAGCCCGGGCGCTTCGGCGGCTCGCAGCAGCGGCCGTACCGGGTATTCACGCCCTTCTGGCGCAAGCTGGCGGCGCAGCTCAGACCCGGTGTGCCCCTTCCCGCGCCCCGGCCCCGCCGGTGGCTGCGACTTCCCGGAAGCCTGCCGCTGCAGGCCCTCGGTCTCGAGCCGCGCGTGGCCTGGGATGGCGGACTCGCACGCGCCTGGCGGCCTGGTGAGGCGGGGGCCCGCGAGCGGCTGCGGCGCTTCGGCGCGAGGGCGCTCGAGGGCTATGCCGAGGGACGCGAGTGGCCCGCCGAGGCCGGCACCTCGCGGCTGTCGCCGCACCTGCATTTCGGCGAGATCACCCCGCGGCAGATCCTGCACGAGTTCAGCCGGCGCGCCGGCGAGCCGGGGCGGGAGGGCCTCGATCCGTATCTGCGCCAGCTCGGCTGGCGCGAGTTCGCCTGTCATCTGCTGTATCACTTCCCGCAGACCGGTGAGCGCAATTTCAATCCCCGCTTCGATACGTTCCGCTGGGCGAGGCCCAACGAGGCGCTGCTCGAGCGCTGGCGGCGGGGCCTCACCGGCGTGCCGCTCGTGGACGCCGGCATGCGCGAGCTGTGGAGCACCGGCTGGATGCACAATCGGGTGCGCATGATCGTGGCGAGCTTTCTCAGCAAGAACCTGCGGCTGCACTGGCGATACGGTGTCCGCTGGTTCTGGGACACGCTGGTCGACGCCGACCTCGCCAACAACACCCTCGGCTGGCAATGGGTGGCCGGCTGCGGCGCGGACGCGGCGCCGTATTTCAGGGTCTTCAATCCCTACACTCAGGCGGCGCGTTTCGATCCCGAGGCGCGCTACCTGAAACGCTGGCTGCCGGAGCTCGCGGCGCTGCCGGTGTCGCTGCTGCACGAGCCCTGGCGAGACCCCGATGCACTGAGTCGGCGTGGCTATCCTTTGCCGATGGTGGACGTGAAGGCTTCGCGGCAGGCGGCGCTCGAGGCGTTCCACGCCCTTGCCCGGGACTGACCGTGCCTCGCCGCTGCGCGGCCGGCCTTTGACCGTCCAAATTGGCTCCCGGCAAATGGGTCACGAACCCGTGTGACAGTCTTGAGCGCTCCGTCGGGCGTTGACGGCGAGTCATTTGATAGCGTTTAAGCTATCATACTGCCTATGAACGATGGCGCGGCTCGTCTCCTCATCGAAGCGCGGCAGCGGGCCGGCCTCACCCAGCGTGCACTGGCCCGTGCGGCGGGCACGTCTCAGTCAGTCGTCGCGCGCATAGAAAACGGGACTGCGAGTCCGAGCTGGAAAACGCTGGAGCGTTTGCTTGAACATGCCGGCTTTGCATTGAGCGCAACTCTCCTGCCGAGTCTCCGTGGCCGCTCGCACATGCTCGAGGATGTGCCGCGGATATTGCGGCTCACTCCTGAGCAGCGCCTGATCGAGCTGCGCAATGCCGCGCGGCTCTTCGAGACCGCGGTTCGCAAGTCCCCATGAGCGCATTCGATCCGGAGCGCATTCTGCGCACTCTCGCCGACCGGCACGTCAGGTACGTGCTCGTGGGAGCCACCGCGGCTCGCCTGCATGGATTCCCGCGACTCACCGCGGACGCTGACATCACTCCGGCTCGCGACAGCGAAAACCTCGAGCGCCTCGCGGCTGCGCTTCGTGATCTGCTTGCCCGCGTCTACACCGAATCGGTGCCGGAGGGGCTGCCTTTCAGCTGTGATGCGGCAACGCTGTCGCGCGCGAAGCTATGGAATCTCGTTACCGACGCCGGACGGCTCGACGTCATTTTTGAGCCCACGGGGACGCAGGGTTTCGAGGATCTCGCTCGTTCCGCGGTGACCTTTCAGGTATTTGGCGTCGAGGTGCGATCTGCCTCCCTCGAGGACATCCTGCGCTCGAAACAGGCATTGCGCCGGCCGCAGGATCAGCAGGACGTGCTGATCCTGCGGGAGATGCTCAAGCGGAGCTAGCGGCATTTCCGAGACGGTCGGCGAAGTGGCGCTCCCTACGGGGTTGCTCGGCTCATCGTGTGCCTCGCCGCTGCGCGGCCGGCCTTTGGCCGTCCAAATTGGCTCCCGGCAAATTTGTCGAACCCGTGTTACAGCCTTGAGAGTGCGGGGACAGCGTTTAATCAGGTCTCGGGGTTACCTACGACAGCGCGTCCAGCCATTCCCCAAGCGGCAGGATCTTGACTCCCGAGCGCTCCTGCGGGCGATCCAGGTCGAGCACGAGCTGGATCGATTCTTTCGGATTGAGCTTTCGGGTGTAGTAGCCGAGCGATGGGCTGGCTGTGTCATCCGATGCCTTGACCTCGATCAGCCAGTGAACGCGGCGCTCTCGAGTGACGACGAAGTCCACCTCCCGTCCCTCGCGGTCACGCAGATAGAAGAGCTCCCAATTCTCGCCCTTGGTGTCTTTGCGCAGCTGTGTGAATTTGAGCAGGCAACAGGCGACGAGATTCTCCAGTCGCGCGCCGCCGGTCTCGTCATATGCCGCTGCGCAGTCGAAGAAATATACCTTCCGGTCCTTGCGTATGCTGCGCGCCAGACTCCTGGAGTAGGGCGGCAGCAGGAAAATCAGGTAGAGCTTCTCGAGGAGCCCTACCCATGACTTGGATGTCGGCGGAGAAATGCCCAGGGACTGCGCGAGGCTGTCGTAATTTGCCGGTCCGCCGACTCGCTCGCGCAGTAATTCTACGAGATCGGCGGGTCCGCGCCAGGAGCTGACCCGGGATAGATCGCGCAGGTCCTCACGGGTGACCAGTTCCATCCTGTCGTTGCGAAGTCGTGCTGCTTCATCCGGCGCGAGAAACGCCTCCGGGAACCCGCCGGCTTCCAGTAGACGTGTGACGCGCGACTGGAGGTCGAGCTGCGGAAGGAATGCCTTCGATTCGGCCACATCGATCGGGTGGAGCCGGTAGAAATAGTGGCGCCCGGTGAGGGCATCGCCGGTCCGGCGGAACGCATCGAGCTTGGCGCTACCCGTGACGAGCACGGGTGGGCGGTTGTGAAACTCGTCTGCGACTCCCTTCAGCAGGTTCTTCCACTTTGAGGCCTTGTGGAGCTCGTCCAGGACAAGGAGCGATGCGTCTTTCGGCCAGGCCAGGTCACGGATGATTCTGCGATCCTTGGCGATGTCCCAGTTGAGGTACACGCCACGATCGTCCAGCAGCGATTTGGCGAGAGTGGTCTTGCCGCACTGGCGCGGCCCGGCGAGGAGCACCATCTTGCGCGGCAGGTCCCGCTGGAGCGGAGCAGTCAAATAGCGCATCCAGCCATTCTAAATGCAATTTTATTTTGGTCAAGGCAAGGATGAAATAGCCTTTATTTTGGCTGGGTCCTGTTCCTTCCGTATGTCAAGCCGCATCTTGACTGCACGATTTCCTCCTACTGGACCCACCTGGTTTCCCGGGATAGGCCCCAGCTCCAAGAGTATCAACGGGCTGGGCACCATCAATTGCGCATCGGTGGCGTGTGTCGCTCGCCCTCGGCTTCAGGTTCGTTCCGTGTCGACTGCTCACTCGCGAAGAGGCGGAGAAGGGATGCAGGTATGTGTCGCCGACGTGAACGGGGTGTTGGCCATGCCGGCCTGCCGGCGGCGAGGCACATCCACTGCCATCTTTTTTCGTACGCTTTTCGTACGAAGCCGGCAGATCGGTCGTAAGTCTTTGATAAGATGGCGCTCCCTACGGGGTTGCTCGGCACATCGTGTGCCTCGCCGCTGCGCGGCCGGCCTTTGGCCGTCCAAATTGGCTCCCAGCAAATTTGTCGAACCCTACGGGTTCGAATCCTTGCCGCAAGTGGAATATACTGGCGCCGGGTCGGGCAAG
>JAKAFQ010000406.1 GCA_021817875.1 Pseudomonadota bacterium | reverse complement strand
GGGGATGAGCTGCGGCGCTTGCCGCTCGATGTGCTGCAGCGCGGGAAGTACCAGCCGCGCACCGACATGCACCCCGAGTCGCTCGAGGAGCTCGCCGGCTCGATCAAGGCGCAGGGCGTGGTGCAGCCCATCGTGGTGCGCCCCCTCACGGCCGCGCCCGGGGCGCCGCAGCGCTACGAGATCATCGCCGGCGAGCGGCGCTGGCGCGCCGCGCAGCTGGCCGGGCTCGAGGACATTCCGGCGATCGTGCGCAACATCGCCGACGAGGCGGCCATCGCCATCGCGCTGATCGAGAACATCCAGCGCGAAAACCTCAACCCGCTCGAAGAGGCGCGCGCGCTCGAGCGGCTGATCCGCGAGTTCGAGCTCACGCACGCGCAGGCGGCCGAGGCGGTCGGCCGCTCGCGGGCTGCCGTGAGCAATCTGCTGCGCCTGCTTGAGCTGCCCGCCGAGGTGTGCGAGCTGATCGAGCGGCGCCAGATCGAAATGGGTCACGCGCGCGCGCTGCTCGGCCTCGCCGGGCGCGCAGAGCAGCGTCAGGCCGCCGCGGAAGTGGTCGCGAAGGGCCTCTCGGTGCGCGCCAACGAGGCGCTCGTGCGGCGCATGCTCGAGCCCCGTCACGCCGCCCCGCCTGCCGCGACCGCCGACCCGGACGTGCGCCGCCTGGAGCAGCAGCTCTCCGAGCAGCTCGGTGCCCGGGTGGCCATTCGCCCGGGGCCGGCCGGCAAGGGCTCGCTCATCGTCACTTATAATAGTCTCGAGGAGCTGGACGGGATCCTCGCCCATATCCATTAGGACTTTCCCGGATAGCCAATCCGGGAAAGGGCGGTTCGTCCCGGCCGCGGATTTCACACAATTTTCACAGGCTTAGGCCGGGTGCGACGGGAGTGGACTCCCCCGGAACCGGTCAATATAATCGCGCGGCTTTTTCGGTCCGGCCGGTGTGCGCACCGGTGGACCGGACGGCGGCCCGACGCGCAGCAATACGCCCGCGAGTGAGATTTCGGTGACCGTGATCGACCTGCCCCAAGCGCGGCGGCTGGCTTTCAGCGTCGTGCTGGGCCAGGTGACCGTAACGGTGATGGCCGGATTGCTCGCCTGGGCGATCTCCGGACGGCTCGCGGCTTTCTCGGCTCTGCTCGGCGGAGGCATCGGGACGGCAGCGAGCCTGATTCTGGCGCTCGTCGGGTTCAGCCGGGGCGCCGTGGACGCCGAACGGGCGCTGCGGGCGTTTTATGGGGGGGAGGCGCTGAAGCTCGTCGTCGTCGTCGGGCTGTTTGTGGCGGCCTTCAAGTTGACGAAGGTCGCGCCGCTGGCGATGTTCGCGGCCTTCGCCGCGACATTTTTCGTGTATTGGATCGCGCTCGCCGCCGCGCTGTGGCCCGGTGGTCGCGCGCGCGGTCAGAAGATTGCCGACCCGGCGTCAGCGCCAACGGCCGACGCTACGCACACAGTGAGAGATTGACGTTCATGGCAGCAACGCAGCCACAGATCGGTGAGTACATCCTGCATCACCTCACCTTTCTGACCAACAAACCGCAGACTTCGCTCGTCAACTTCACCGTCATCGACTACGACACGGTGTTCTTCTCGGTGCTGCTGGCGGTGCTGTTCGCCGGCAGCTTCTACCTGGTGGCGCGCAGGTCCGCGGCAGCCGCCAACAGCGTGCCGCGCGGCTTTCAGAGCTTCGTTGAGATGCTGGTCGACTGGGTCGACTCGCAGGTGAAGGACGTGTTCCACGGCACCAACCAGCTGATCGCGCCGCTCGCGCTGACGATCTTCTGCTGGGTGTACCTGTTCAATTTCATGGACCTGCTGCCGGTCGATCTGCTGCCGGACGTCGCCGGCGCCGTGGGGCTGGCGCACCTGAAGGTCGTGCCGAGCACCGACCTCAACGGCACCTTCGGGCTGTCGCTCACGGTGTTCATCCTGATGATCTACTACAGCATCAAGGTGAAGGGTCCGCTCGGCTTTCTCGGCGAGCTGACGCTGCAGCCGTTCCGCACCAAGAACATCTTCGTGCAGATCCCGCTCTCGATCGTGAATTTCGTGCTCGAATCGGTCACGCTGATCGCCCGCCCCGTGTCGCTGGCGCTGCGACTGTTCGGCAACCTGTTCGCCGGCGAGATGATCTTCGTGCTGCTCGCGCTGCTGACGCTGGTGCACAGCTACGCCGGGCTCGAGTCCCTCTCGGGCTGGGGGATGGCGCTGATGCAGGCCGTGCTCACCTTCGCCTGGGAAGTGTTCCATCTCCTGATCATCACGATTCAGGCGTTCATCTTCATGGTGCTCACCATCGTCTACCTGGCGATGGCGCACGAACATCATTGACCGGCTACTGTTTCCAGACGCATTGATCCTTGAGGAGAATTGAATGCAAAACGTCGCACTGATCCAAGCCATGACCGTGCTCGCCGTGGGCATCATCTTCGGCATGGGCGCCCTTGGCACCGCCATCGGCTTCGGCATTCTCGGTGGCCGCTTCATCGAAGGCTCGGCCCGCCAGCCCGAGCTGATGCCTGCTCTGCAGGTCAAGATGTTCCTGGTCGCGGGCCTGCTCGACGCCGTCGCCATGATCGGCATCGGCTTCGCGCTGTTCTTCACGTTCGCGAACCCGTTCCTCGCGGCCCTGCAGACTGCGGCGCATTGAGCTGCTTGCGAGTCACCCGTAAGGCACTCCTCGGGAGGAGGCGATCGTGCACATCAATCTGACGCTCGTCATCCAGATGGCGGTGTTCGCCGTCCTGATCTGGTTCACGATGAAGTTCGTGTGGCCGATGGTTCTCGGCCCGATGCAGGAGCGTGAGCGGCGCATCGCGCAGGGTCTGGCCGCAGCCGGCAAGGGCGAGGAAGAGCTCAGGCAGGCACGCGAAGGCGCCGAGTCGATTCTGCGCGAGGCACGCGAGCGCGCCGGCGTCATCGTCGATCAGGCCCAGCGCAGCGCCAACGAGATCCTCGAGCAGGCGCGCAGCACCGCCACGCAGGAAGGTCAGCGCCTGCTGGCCGCCGCGCAGCAGCAGATCGGGCTCGATGCGGCGCGGGCCAAGGAGCAGCTGCGCCAGCAGGTCGGCTCGATCGCCGTCGCGGCCGCCGCCAAGCTCCTCGAGCGCGAGATCGACGCGCGCGCCCACGAGGCCCTGCTCAACGAGTTTGCGGCGCAGCTGTAGGCGGAGGATACGATGCCGGACAAGAGCACCATCGCCAGGCCCTATGCCAAAGCCGCGTTCGCGGCGGCGGACGGCCGCCTGGGCGAGTGGTCCGAGACGCTGCAGCGGGCGGCCGCCGTGGCCGCCGATGCGCGGGTCGCGGCCCTGCTCGATGACCCGAACGTCACCGCCGAGCGGCTCGCCGAGCTTGTCGAGTCGATCGCCGACCCGCAGGGGGACCCGGCGCGGCGGAACTTCATCCGCACGCTCGCCGACAATCACCGGCTCGAGTGCCTGCCCGAGATCGCCGCGCGCTTCGAGGCACTGAAGGCCGAGGCCGAAGGCACCATCGACGTCGAGGTCACCTCGGCGAAGCCGCTCACCGATACGCAGCAGCGCGCACTCGGCACCGCCCTCGAGCGGCGCCTGAAGCGCACCGTGCGCCTGCACTGCACGCTCGATCCGACCCTGATCGGCGGCGCCAGCGTGCGCGCCGGCGATCTGGTCATCGACGGCTCAGTGCGCAGCAGGCTCGAGCGCATCGCCCATCAGCTGACCGCGTAAGCCATTTTCCGGGGAAACACAGTTATGGCCATCAAGGCATCCGAAATCAGCGATCTGATCAAGCAGCGGATCGAGAGCTTCAAGACCGCCACCGAGGCGCGCGACGTCGGCACCATCATGTCGGTGACCGACGGCATCACTCGCGTGCACGGGCTGGCCGATGCACGCTACGGTGAGATGCTCGAGTTTCCGGGCAATGTCTTCGGTCTGGCGCTGAACCTCGAGCAGGACTCGGTCGGCGCAGTGGTGCTCGGGGAATACAAGCACCTGCGCGAAGGCGACACCGTCAAGACCACCGGGCGCATCCTGGAGGTGCCGGTGGGCCGCGAGCTGCTCGGCCGCGTGGTCGATGCACTCGGCCAGCCGATCGACGGCAAGGGCCCGCTCAACGCCACGCGCACCGCCCCGATCGAGCGGGTGGCCCCGGGCGTGATCTACCGCAAGTCGGTCAGCCAGCCGGTGCAGACCGGCTACAAGGCCGTCGACTCGATGGTGCCGGTCGGCCGCGGTCAGCGCGAGCTGATCATCGGCGACCGTCAGACCGGCAAGACGGCGCTCGCGGTCGACACCATCATCAATCAGAAGAACTCCGGCGTGAAGTGCGTTTACGTCGCGATCGGTCAGAAGCAGTCGACCATCGCCGGCGTGGTGCGCAAGCTCGAGGAGCACGGCGCGCTCGCGCACACCATCGTCGTGGCCGCTTCGGCCTCGACCCCGGCTGCGCTGCAGTACATCGCCGCCTACTCCGGCTGCACGATGGGCGAGTTCTTCATGGACAACGGTGAAGACGCACTGATCGTCTACGACGATCTGTCCAAGCAGGCAGTGGCCTACCGGCAGATCTCC
>JAKAFQ010000405.1 GCA_021817875.1 Pseudomonadota bacterium | reverse complement strand
ATGCGCGCGCTGCAGGCGCAGCATGCCGAGGCGCAGCTGTTGGCAGAGGCGCCCGATGGGCTGGCCTCAACGGGTCGGGGGGGGCTGGCGGCAGGCATGGGCTCCGAGATGGCAGGCCTGCCCGCGGAGCCGCACAGCCCCTTCGTCCGGGGCGAGCGCAAGGTCGGCCGCAACGAGCCGTGTCCGTGCGGCTCGGGCAAGAAATACAAACACTGTCACGGCGCGTTGTCGAACGTCGGTTGAGCCCGGCGAGCGAAACGATCCGGGTCGCCGCTGCCGCGCTGATCGACCGGCACGGCCGGGTGTTGATCGCCGAGCGCCCGCCGGGCAAGCCGATGGCGGGCCGTTGGGAATTCCCGGGCGGCAAGCTCGCTGCGGCCGAGACCGAGGCGCAGGCGCTCTGGCGCGAACTGCGTGAGGAGCTCGGAGTGGAGGCCCTCGAGGGCCGCCCCATGATGCGCCTCACGCATACCTATGCGGACCGTACGGTGGAGCTGTCGTTGTGGGTGGTCGATCGTTTCCGCGGCGAGCCTCGCGGCCTCGAGGGGCAGTCACTCAAATGGGTCGTTCCCGAGCGTCTCGCCGAGGAGGACATCCTGGAAGCGGACCGTCCCTTCGTCGCGGCCCTGATAGAATGGCTGTCCACGCCCCCTGCATGAAAGGGCCTCCATGGCCGCCAGCAACGATGTTCCAGAGGTTCGGCTCGACTCGGCCAACCTGTACCGGGAAGAGACCTTCACCGACCGCCGGGCCGGCACGGTGCGCCGGCTCACGCCGGTCACCGCGAGTGGTGCGCCCGATCCGTCGCGGCCGCTGCAGTTCTCCGGTCAGACCCAGCTGCTGACGCCGGCCGGCATTCTGCCGCTGTCGTTCGAGATCCCGGCGGCGACCCTGGAAGAGGCCCTGCAGAAGTTTCCCGAGGGGGTCAAGGAGGCGATCGAGCAGGCCATCGATGAAGCCCGGGAGCTGCGCCGCGAGGCCGCCTCGCGCATCGTGGTGCCGGAGGCCGGGGCGCTCGGTCCGGGAGCGGGCGCCGGACCGGGCGGCGGCAAGATCAAGTTTCCGTAGTACGACGCGACGTTCCGTTGCACGGGCCTCGGCTCAGAATCGCTCTGGGCCCCTCCGGGGCAGGCGGGTACGGCACGCATACCGGGTGTGGGGACGGATCCTGCGCGCATCCGTCGGTCCGGCCGCGTCCGCCGTCGCTGTCCGCGCTGTTTGTTCCTGTCACGCCGGTCGCGGGATAACCTGCTCGGCGGAGGTTGCGGACTCATCGTCCGCGAGCGGTTCGGCGGGGATCACATGCCGCTCGGCGAACCAGCCGCCCAAGTCGGTCAGCCGGCAGCGCTCGCTGCAGAAAGGCCGGAAGTCGGATTCGGCCCAGTCGATCTCGCGCCGGCAGGTGGGACATCTGATTCGCATCCGGGTCTCACCCTGGCGGCAGGCTAGCGGCAGGTCGTCAGCAGGAATCGCACGTCCTCACTCGTCTGGGTGGGCCTCTCGGACACCCCCTTCCAGCAGAGGAAGCGCACGCTGCAGCGGTGATGGCTGCCGCTGACTTCGGGATACAGGCCTCTGGCGGCCGGTAGCGCGATGCGCAGCAGCTGCAGCGGGTTGTCCCGGTCGAAAGTGATGGTGAACGTCCCTGCCTGGGCGCTCTCCTGCCGGCTGCGGCCGAACTGGCGTGTCAGCCACAGCAGTTCGGCGACCGCGTCGCACAGCGGGCGCAACAGCCCCAGCCACTGGTTGAAGGCGCGCACGCGTGACTCGTCGGGCTCCGAGAGCCAGTAGAGGTAGTCCGGGAGGTCGAACTCGCAGGTGCCGCCGGGGATGCTGCTGCGGTGCTTGATGGCGTTGAGGAATTCCGAGTCGCGCAGCGGCTGCTGGCAGGCGATGCCGGCGTTCATCAGGTCCGCGCGCAGCCGGCCCAGGTTGTTGATGAAGGTCTCGAGCCGCCTGGGATCGACGCCGGGCTTTTCCTGGTACTCCCCGAGCAGCACGAGTTGGCGCTCGATTTCCTTCAGCGCATCCGAGCGCAGGTCGGTGCGCGAGACGATGGCCAGGATGTCGATCAGGCTCGTCACCGCCGCACGGCTTCCCCACGGGCTGCCGGTCTCGCTGTGGTAGAGCGCCTGGTTGTACAGGAAGTCGAGCCGCAGGAAGGTGCGCATCCGCTCATTGAGCGGTTGCTCGAATACCAGGGTGCGGCCGCTCTCGGCGGCAGCGGGCGCAGCCGCAGCGGGGGCCGCGGCTTCGGCGGTTTCAGGCTCCATAATGGGCGCGTATTGTGCGCGACAGATACGTTCCGCGTAAACGTCAGAATGAAGCGACGGCTGAGGTTTTCCTGACCCGAATGCCTTGCGCCCACCGCGGTGCCCGCTGCGGCGGGTCGAATTGGAAAATCGTAAGCCGCTTTCTTTGGGCTGACGCCCAGACAGTCGTTCTATGGCCTTCCGGGAATCCGGCTGCGCACGCGTACCGGGCCGCGGGCGGCGCGTCGATCGCCGCAGGCCGGTCCTAGGATCTGCCGGCGAGCTCGAGGTAACGCCGGTGCAGCGTCGCCACCTGGTCACGAAGCGAGGCGACGTCGGATTCGTTGAGGATCACGTCGTGCGCGGCCTTCAACCGCGCCGTCCTCGAGGTCTGGGCGCCGAGGATGGCCTGGGCCTGCTGCGCCGTGGAGCCGTCGCGCGCCTGCAGGCGGCGGATCTGCAGCTCTTCCGGGCAGTCGACCACGAGCACCCGGTCGAGCCGCGCGGCGAGGCCTTTTTCCACCAGCAGCGGGATCACCAGGATCTGGTATGGGCCGCCGGCTGCCGCCGACAGTGCCTCGACCGCCGTCCCGATCGCCGGATGGGTCAGGGCTTCGAGGTCGGCGCGGGCCCTGGGATCGGAGAACACGATATCGCGCAGCTTCGGCCGGTCGAGATGGCCGTCGGGCGTGAGGATGCCCCGGCCGAAGCGCTCCACCAGGCGCTCGAGGGGCGGCTGCCCGGGTTCAACCACCTCGCGGGCGATCTGGTCGGTGTCGATGATGGGCACGCCGAGATCCGCGAAGAGCTTCGCCACGGTGGACTTGCCGCTGGCAATCCCACCGGTGAGACCGATCCGGATCATGCGCCGCACGGGCGCGCGCCGCTGCGCGGGCGCGATGAGCAATGGAACATGGACCTTACCCTGCAAATAAGCCGAAGTAACCGCTCACGAGCGCATGGCCGAACATCAGCATCAGCCAGCCGGCGCCCGCCAGGAACGGCCCGAAGGCGATGGGAGCGGCGCGGCTGCGACCGCGGACGGCGATCAGCACGATGCCGCACACGGCCCCAACTGCCGCCGCCATCAGCACCACCGGCAGCAGCATACGCCACCCCAGCCAGGCGCCGAGCGCGGCGAGCAGCTTGAAGTCTCCATACCCCATCCCTTCCCTGGCGGTGAGCGCCCGGAACAGATGATAGACGCTCCAGAGGCTCACGTAACCGGCCGCTGCGCCGATCAGGCTCGCCCGCGGGTCCACGGGGATGGGCGCGCCGCCCGGCCCGGGGGCGAACAGACTGAGCACGAGGCCGAGCCACATCAGCGGCAGGGTGAGGCTGTCGGGCAGCAGCTGGTGACCGATATCGATGCCGGCGAGCGCCACCAGAAACCAGGTGAGGACCAGGGCGGCGAGCGAGGGCCAGCCGAACCCGAGCTTCCAGGCCACGAACGCCGACAGCAGCCCGGTGAGCGCCTCCACCAGCGGATAGCGCAGGCTGATGTGCGCCCCGCAGCGGGCGCAGCGGCCGCGCAGGACGAGATAGCTCAGGAGGGGGATGTTCTGCAGCGCTCCGATCGGGGCATGGCACGCCGGGCAGGCGGAGCGAGGGACGACGAGATCGTAGCGCCCGGCCGGTCCGGGCGTACCGCCCGGTTCAGCGGTCTTGCCGGCCTGCAGCTCGGCGCATTGCGCGCGCCACTGCCGCTCCAGCATGATCGGCAGGCGGTGAATGACCACGTTGAGAAAGCTGCCGACCACGAGGCCGAGCACCAGGCAGGTGCCGGTGTAGAGCGCGGGTGAGCCGGCGAACAGACCGATCAACGACGCTCAGCCTACGACGTTACCCAGCTGGAAGATCGGCAGGTACATGGCGATCACCAGGCCGCCGACGATCACGCCGAGGATGACCATGATCAGCGGCTCGAGCAGGCTCGACATCGAATCCACCGCGTTGTCGACCTCGGCCTCGAAGAACGTAGCGACCTTGCCGGCCATGGTGTCGAGCGAACCGGCCTCCTCTCCCACGGCGATCATCTGCACCACCATGTTGGGGAAGACATTTCGGGCTTCCATGGCCCGCTGCAGCCGCTGACCGGTGGCGACCTCGTCGCGCATCTTCAGCACCGCGTCCTCGTAGACGATGTTGCCACAGGCCCCGGCCACCGACTCCAGCGCCTCGACCAGCGGCACGCCGGCGGCGAACATGGTGGCGAGCGTGCGCGCGTAACGCGCAATGGCCGCCTTGTTGAGGATCGGGCCGATGATGGGGATCTTCAGAGACATCCGGTCGATCAGCTCGCGCAGCTT
>JAKAFQ010000404.1 GCA_021817875.1 Pseudomonadota bacterium | reverse complement strand
TACCCACAGCTGCGCGTGGCCCGGTTTTCCAAAGCGGCTCTGGCCGCCGGCGTGGAGCAGCACCGCGTGGAGGGCGTGACGATTCACGTGTACTCAGCCGCCAAGACGGTCGCGGATTGCTTCAAGTACCGCAACAAGGTCGGCATCGACGTGGCAGTCGAGGCGCTGAAGGACTTCACGCGAAAACATCGGGGCGGCGCCAACGAGCTCGCACGTCACGCCCGGATCTGCCGGGTCGCCCGGGTGATGCAGCCTTATCTGGATGCTATCGGGTGAAGGAAAAGACCAACCTCGGTGCATCGGTATCGACGCGCCTGCTCAATCAGGCCAGACAGTCTGGCGCGGACTACCAGACGCTTCTGACCTCGTATTGCCTGGAGCGCTTTCTGTACCGGCTTGGTGCGTCTGACCTTCGCGATCGCTTCGTGCTCAAGGGGGCGATGCTCCTGCGCCTGTGGGCGGATCAGCCCTATCGCGCCACACGGGATCTGGATCTGCTGCGTCGAGGGGACAGCGAGTTCGAGGCCGTGCGCGCCGATCTGCGAGCGATCCTTGCGGCACCCGTCCCTCCGGATGCTGTCAGCTTCGATGCCGACAAGATCCAGGTTGAAGCCATCCGAGCGGAGGACGAGTACGCGGGCATTCGTGCAACGCTGCCCGCGCAACTAGGAACGGCACGACTCGTTCTGCAAATCGACATGGGTGTCGGCGATGCCGTCTCACCGGCTCCCGCACTGTGCGCCTTTCCGACGCTGCTCGACTTCCCAGCGCCACGCATACTGGCCTATCCGAAGGAAGCGGTGATCGCCGAGAAGTTCGAGGCCATGGTCGTTCTCGGTGAGCGCAACAGTCGCATCAAGGATTTCTTCGACATCTATTATCTCGCAGGGCATTTCGACTTCGATCGCGAGATCCTGGGTCAGGCCCTCCGTCAGACATTTGCGCGCAGAGGGACGCCGGTCCCTACGGACGTGCCGATCGCCCTGACTGCGGAGTATTGGGAGAATGCGACTCGCGCCGCGCAGAGTCGGGCGTTCTCGCGACGCACGGGAGTCGAGGTTCCGGACGACTTCGCCGTGAAATGTTCACGGAGACTTGGTCAGTTCCTAGCGCCCCTGCTGGAGGATCTTCGGATGCCCGCCGGCAAGCCGGGTACCTGGCCGCCGGGAGGGCCCTGGCGCTGACGCAACCGGGCACATGCCAATGCGCCGGATGACGAGTCGCGACGATGGATGCTTAGGTGTCGGAGCGTCTTCTCGGACGGCCGCGTCCTCGGTGGCCGGCTGGTTCTTCCGTGGCCGGGGCGCAATAGCCCTCTGGGTCGCGTATCCAGTCCTGAATTGCAGCGACGGGCCAGCCGCACGCGCGACCGCCCAGATGTACAGGGGCAGGGAAGCGGCGCGCATTGACTCGGCGATAAAGTGTCGCGCGGCTGAGCGACGTGATCCGCAAAACGTCGCGCGTTCGTAAGAAAGCGGGCGTGAACGGTGGTGTCAAATCCGGCGTTCGTGCACCGCCGGGAGCATCGCGGTTCGGCAGAGGGTGCGGGATTTGCGCCTTGCTCATGACTTGCGCCTTCCGTATTCGAAGTGGCGACTACGCTTTCGGCAGTGCCGCGCTTGCAGTCAACTGCAATGCGTGCAGGACGAAGTCATGGGCCGCATCGACCTCCGTGCTCTTGGCGCAGAACATGAGCTGGCGCCAGACGCCGGGCCGGTCCTCCCAACGTGGGCGGAGTCGCCAATAGTGCTGCTCGGCAATCCGGTCGATATCTTGTAGTCGCTGGGATCTCAACAGTCGAGCGACCGTTGGCGTGATCCCGAGCAGCACAACCGATGCTTCGGTATCGGTGCGCACTGTATGCCAGGCGAGCATCAGCGTTGCGCGAGCGAGTGTGACTGATGCTGCGCGCGGGAACAGGGAGGGCCATGGTGGTTCGCTGCCAATCGCCTCGCCTGCTGCGGTGACCTCGCTCCACCACTCGGGATCGCGAAATCCGAAATCGACCAGCAGGAACGGGAATCGTGCCGCTGTGCTCAGCGTCGCCGCGTCCAGCGATGAGATCAGGGCGAGCAGCTGACGGATGAAGGGTTCGTTGGCCGTTGACGGAACGTGCGCAGCCTCGACGAGCATTTGCAGGCACTGCTCGTTGATGTCGCAGATAGGCGCCAGCGCATCGGTGCTATGGTGTTTCCTGGTTGGCGCTCTCATCTGCCCGAACGTGCCGGGCGATGTATTCATACCCTCCGTGGATGCCCCTGAGCGTTCTTATGCTTTTGCAACATTGTGCGCCTCGGCCCAATTCCGAGTACACGGTGGGTTTTTGCCCATATTGCTCAAATACTTAGGGGAATGTTATGTCACAACATTGCTGCGTCGCGATGCGTTCGCGGGCAGCATGCGGTTATGCGTGTATGGGGGGAACGCTACAACCGCGATCTCCAGCGCTACAACCTGGCGCTGCGCATGATCGCGCACGAGGCCCGGACCCATACGATCTGTGACTGGACCGGACTGCCAGACGACCGAATCCGTCACCTGTATCAATCCTACGTCGATGAACACGGCAAGCGGCACGTACTCCGGCGCCGCGGCCCTTCTCCCCAGAGTTTGGCCGTCTTCTTTGGAACGGCCCGCAGCCGAAGTGAAGCCGCCGCTCTCGTCGGGCTCTGTTACCTGTTGGAAGTATTGCCGCCTCGCTCGCTGGATGATCCGCGGCGAGAATTGCCGAGCGTCGCGAGGGGCGAGCGGCTTTGCGAGGCCTATGAAATGTACCAGCAGCTGGTGCCGGAAACGTCCATGACGCTAGAACATCTGGTGCTGCTCGTCATGACGGTCTCGCAGGGGCAGGAATTTGAAGTCACTCAGTGCGCGAGCTGCGGCGGCGTCGTTGTCTTGGATCGTGGCGCGCTCAGGCGCGGCAACTGCACCCATTGCCATGAGTCTCCGCACGGCGAAATTGTCGCCAACCGGTAGTCGGCGCGCTCAGTGCTTGGAAAAGAGCCGAATCAGCAGGTAGTACGGGATCTGCAGCATCCCAACGCCGACTGAAACCCCAAGCACGATCCAAAACGGGAAGTGCGGTGGCTTCACCACTAATTCCCAGAAGAAGGCGGTTAGTACGCCAAGGATCGCGAGCAGCGAAAGCGTACGACAGATCAGCGGCTCCATGAGCACCAGCAGAGTGAGCGACGGCAGGCGAATCGCGTGCCAGGTAACGCGCAAGGCGCCCCGACCAGCGATGCCGAGCCAACGCGGCGCGTCAGGATTGCTGTCGCGCGTGTAAATCGAGTTCATGGTGCGCTCCCGGTAGGTCGGTAGCAAAAAGGGAGCCTACGCCGGTCTTCGCCGGTTTGCACTTTCCCGCCGGCGCGGCGAATCAACCGCCCAAACCGGCCTGCCCGGATACCCGTGTTGCCGGGTATTGCCGAGTTTTGCCCCAAAACCCTCCCTCGTTGAAGCGCGATAGCTGTGGTGCCATGGAACTGCGCCGTTCCGGCGGCGTAGTGCGACTTAGGCCGCGCGGTCGGGTGGACGCGGTGAACAACGGAATACAGGGGGTCGACATGCGAGTTTCGGGACCAATCGGGCGTACATCCTTGCTGCACGCCGTGCTGTTCGCGGCCGTCATGGCAGTTCCTGACTTGGCTTTGGCACAGGCATCGCCATTTCTGACTGGCGCCAACTCCCTGCAGACCAACATCCTCGCCTGGGCCACACCCATCGCCGTCATTCTGGTGATGGCCCTCGGCATCATGGCCATGGCCAACCGAATCTCCTGGGGCTGGCCGATCACAGCGATCGTCGGCATAGCGGTTGTATTCGGGGCGCCGCAGATGGTGACCTGGATACGCGGAATGTTCGGCGTCTGATCGCCCGCCATGTCTGCGTCGGGAACAGGGCTGACGACGGATCCTCTCTTCGTCGCGGTCACGCGTCCGCCGATGCGCTGGGGCGTAACGTTCTCGGCGCTCCTCGTGAATCTGGTGTTCACGATGGAAATCTTTCTGCTCACCAAGAATCTGCTCACTCTATTAATCGCATTGCCGATCCACGGCGTGTGCGCGCTGCTCTGCCTCCGCGATCCGAGATTCTTCGATCTGATGCTGCTGTGGGGGCGTACTCGACTGCCGGCATACGCCACGACGCTGCGATTCTGGAAGGCGAGCAGTTGCAGCCCATTGGCCCTCGACCTTCCGGACCGCAACGGTCAGCGACGCAACCCATGCATTGCACGTATCGCCCATATGGCGCTAGGGGTGAAGCCATGGTCAGCGTAGCCCGCGGGGCAGAGAGCCGCCGCGAGATGCCTGCGGCGCGGCACATCCCCTACACCGCACAGATCAGTGAGCACGTCGTACTGACCGAGGCTGGCGACTACCTGCAGACCTTTCGCCTCGCCGGCGCAAGCTTCGAAAGCGCCGATGACGACGAACTGAACAACTGGCATGAGCGCCTCAACGTTACGTTGAGAAACATCGCGAGCCCCAATGTGGCGCTTTGGGTGCATCTGGTACGTCGGCGAGAAGTGACGAAATCGGCTGGGGGCGGTGGGACAGGTTTT
>JAKAFQ010000403.1 GCA_021817875.1 Pseudomonadota bacterium | reverse complement strand
GCGATCGGCAACTTCTCCCGCACCGGCTGGCTGGCGTATCCGCCGCTCTCGGAGCTGCACTACAGCCCGGGCGTCGGCGTCGACTACTACATCTGGGCGCTGCAGATCTCGGGCATCGGCACGACGCTCTCGGGGGTGAACTTCATCACCACCATCCTGAAGATGCGCGCTCCGGGCATGACGCTGATGCGCATGCCGGTGTTCACCTGGGCCTCGCTCTGCGCCAACATCCTGATCGTCGCGGCCTTCCCGGTGCTCACCGTGACGCTTGCGCTGCTGACCATGGACCGCTACCTGGGGATGCACTTCTTCACGAACTCCCTCGGCGGCGATCCGATGATGTATCTGAACCTCATCTGGATCTGGGGCCATCCCGAGGTCTACATCCTGATGCTGCCGCTGTTCGGGGTGTACTCGGAGATCGTGCCGACGTTCTCCGGTAAGCCGTTGTTCGGCTACGCCTCCATGGTGTACGCGACCATGGCGATCGCGCTGCTGTCGATGCTGGTCTGGCTGCACCACTTCTTCACGATGGGCAGCGGGGCGGACGTCAACGCCTTCTTCGGCATCACCACCATGATCATCGCGGTGCCGACCGGGGTGAAGATCTTCAACTGGATCTTCACCATGTACCGCGGCCGGGTGCGGTTCGAAACGCCGATGCTCTGGACGATCGGCTTCCTGATCACCTTCACCATCGGCGGCATGAGTGGGGTGCTGCTGGCCGAGCCGCCCGCGGACTTCGTGCTGCACAACAGCCTGTTCCTGGTGGCGCACTTCCACAACGTCATCATCGGCGGCGTGGTGTTCGGGGTGTTCGCGGCGCTCGCCTACTGGTTCCCGAAGATCTTCGGCTTCCGCCTCAATGAGCGCATCGGCCGTTGGGCCTTCTGGTGCTGGTTCATCGGCTTCTACGTGGCATTCATGCCACTGTACGCGCTGGGCCTGATGGGGGCGACCCGCCGCATGGATCACTACGACGTGGCCGCCTGGCACCCGCTGTTCATCGTCGCGGCCATCGGCTCGGGCATCATCTTCTGCGGCATCATCCTGCAGCTGGTGCAGCTGGTGGTGAGCATCCGTGACCGTGAGCTGACGCGCGATGTGACCGGCGATGTGTGGAACGGGCGCACGCTCGAGTGGTCGCTGCCGTCGCCGGTTCCGGCCTACAACTTCGCCCGCATCCCGGTCGTGCGCAGCCTCGATGCGTTCTGGGACATGAAGCAGCGCGGCGTCAATCTGAAGAGCGCGACGTTCGTTCCCATCCACATGCCGCGCAATTCGGGTACCGGCATCATCATGGCCGGCTTCGCGTTCCTGGTTGCTTTTGCGATGGTTTGGCACATCTGGTGGCTCGCGGTCGCGGGTCTGGCCGGTGTGCTGGTGACCCTGATCCGCCATGCCTTCAACGATGACCGGGATTATCACCTCGGTGCCGATGAGGTCAGGCGGATCGAGGGCCTGCATGGACGTGTCCAAGCGAGGAGCATGTAACCCATGTCGAACGGTCCAGTACTGGTGCAGGGCGGCAGTCTCGCGCTGAAGCCCGGGTATGCCGATCACGCGGCCGATGCGCTGCGCGACCTTCGTCAACGCGGCGATGCGGTCGACTTCGCCGTCGAGCATCACCACGATGTCGCCTCCACGATCCAGCTGGGATTCTGGATCTACCTGATGAGCGACTGCCTGCTGTTCGCGGGCCTGTTCGCCACCTACGCGGTGGTGCAGGGGCACACCGCGGGCGGGCCGGCGGGCAGCCAGCTGTTCGATCTGCCGTCGGTGCTCATCGAGACCATGTTCCTGCTGTTCAGCAGCTTCACCTGCGGGCTCGCGACGCTCGCGATGAACGCGAACCGGGCACGCGCCACGGTCGGCTGGTTCGCGGTGACCTTCCTGCTCGGCCTGGGCTTCATCTCGATGGAAGTACGCGAGTTCGCCCACATGGTGGCGATCGGCGCCGGTCCGGCGCGCAGCTCGTTCCTCTCCGGGTTCTTCACGCTGGTCGCGACCCACGGGTTGCACGTGACCTGCGGCCTGATCTTCATGGCCGTGATGATGGTGGCGGTGCTGCGCAAGGGCCTGACGGAGCAGAATCGCGCACGCCTGAACTGCCTGAGCCTGTTCTGGCACTTCCTCGACATCATCTGGGTGGGTGTGTTCTCCCTGGTCTACCTGTTCGGAGTGGTGCACTGATGAACGTCGCGAACGAAGCAGTAGCCGTCCACGGCCCGCATGGCGGGCATGGGACGCACGGCGCCGGGCACGGCGCGACGCACAAGCAGTATGTCATCGGCTTTCTGCTCGCCCTCGTCATGACCGCGGTGCCGTTCGCGCTCGTGATGAGCCACGCGGTCGCAGGCACGCCGCTGGTGATTGCCGGCTTTGCCGTGGCGCAGATCGTCGTGCACGTGGTGTACTTCCTGCACGTCAACGGCAGTCCGGAGCAGCGCTGGAACCTGACGGCGCTGCTGTACACCGCAGTGGTCGTGTGCATCATCATCGGCGGTTCGCTGTGGATCATGCACCACCTGGATGTGAACATGATGCCGGGCATGATGCACGGCCGGGTGCACTGAGCTCGCGCACGCCTTGGACCAGACGCCCGGGCCACCCGCGAGGGTGACCCGGGCGTTCGCTTTTGTGGCGGACGCTGCGCGGCCGATCAGCCCGGTTCGACGGCCGGCAGGGCTGCTGCGGGCGCCTCGGCGGTCGCCAGGCGCACACTCGCGAGAATCAGTACGAGCCCGGCGGGCCCCGACCAGCCGAGCCGCTCGTGCAGCACGAGCATGCCGAGGGCGGTGGCGACGATCGGGTTCATGTAGGTGATGACCGCGGTGCGCGCAGCGCCGGCGCGCTTGATCAGGTAGAACATTCCGAGCATGGACACGGCCGTGCACAGCAGGCCCAGGATCGTGACCGAGCCGAGGGTCAGCGCATCCGGAACGTGCCGCGGCAGCGTGAGTGCGGCCGGAATCGCCAATGCCGCGCTGGCCACGATGAGGCTCGCGGCGAGCGCGCCGAGGGAGTCGACCTCGTGCAGATGGCGCTGCACGATGAGCGGTCCGCTCGCGTAGCACAGCGTGACCACGAGCATGCACGCCACACCCGCCCAACCGCGCACGCCCACGACGGCGCCGAATCCGAGCAGTGCGATCACACCGAGGATTCCGAGCAGCAGCCCGGTGATGCGCCGCCGATCGAAATGTTCGTGCACGCCGAACAGGCGCACCGCCGGAACCATCATCAGCGGCACGGCGGCGATCAGAATGCCGGCCAGTGAGGAGGGAATCCACTGCTCGCTGAGGGCGATGAGCGAGTAGGGCACTGCGAACTCCAGCAGCGCGAAGGCGCACACCGCCGCGCGGTGCGTGCGCAGAGCGCCGAGCGTGCCCCTGCGCCAGGCGAGCGGTGCGAGCAGCAGCGCGGCGAGCGTGATCCGGCCCCAGGCGACGTCGAACGGGGAGAGCTCGCGCACGGCGAGCTTGATGAGCAGATAGGGCAGTCCCCAGACGACGCCGAGACCGACGAACACCAGCCAGGTGCGCGCATTCATTCGGAAAAGGTCCTCCCAGGGACCCGATTCCGGCCCCCCCTGCGCCCATAGGCTACGGCACGCTCGAGCCCCGCGCGAGCGTGGGACAGCGTGCGCAGCCGGCCGGTATACTCGCCCGCTTTTGCGCCGGCCTCGCCATCATGTGGTTCAAGAATCTCACCGTGTATCGCCTTCCGGCCGATTGGAGCTGGTCCGCCGCCGATCTCGAGGCGGCCCTCGGCCGGATGCCGCTGCAGCCGTGCAGCGCCCTGCAGATGCGCAGCCGCGGCTGGAGCGCCCCGTCGCCGTCCGGTCGGCTGCTGCACACCGTGGGCGAGCAGCATCTGCTCGCGCTCGGCATCGACCAGAAGATTCTGCCGGCCTCGGTCATCCGCCAGGAGGCCGAGCGACGCGCGGCCGAGCAGGCCGAGTCGCAGGGCTTCCCGGTGGGCCGGCGGCAGATGCGCGCGCTGAAACTGCAGGTTGCCGATGAGCTGCGCGCCCGCGCGCTCACCCGACGGGGCCTCACGCGAGCGTGGATCGATGCGGCATCAGGCTGGCTGGCGGTGGACTCCGCGAGCGCCACGCGCGCCGAGGAGCTGGTGGAGGTGCTGCGTGACACGCTCGGCAGTCTCGCCGTGCAGATGCTCGACACCGAGCGCTCGGTGAGCGCAACTCTGGCGACTTGGCTGCAGCGCGGCGCGCCTGGCGCGTTCGCGCTTGAGCAGGATCTGGAGCTGCAATCGGCTGACGCTCAGAAGGCGACCGTGCGCTACCGGCACCATCCCCTCGACGGGCAGGACATCCGTGCGCACCTGGCCGGCGGCAAGCGTGCGACGCAGCTCGGCCTGAGCTGGAACGGGCGCATCGCCTTCGTGTTGACCGAGCGGCTGCAGATCAAGCGCGTGCAGTTCCTCGAGATGGCGCGCGAGCGCGAGGATGGCGGGCAGATCGATCCGCTCGAGCAGTTCGATCTGGATTTCACGGTGATGGCCGGGGAGCTGGGCCGGCTGCTCCTCGATCTGCACCGCGAATTAGGCGGGCAGAGCGAGCGGGCCGCCGCTTAGGCCGGGG
>JAKAFQ010000402.1 GCA_021817875.1 Pseudomonadota bacterium | reverse complement strand
TTCGGCGGCGAGGCCGGCGTCGCCCGCCGGGCCCGTGCTGCCCACCGGCGCCCGCGCCGAGCATCGCGTGACGATGACGCGGCTGCGCCAGCGCATTGCTCAACGCATGGTCGAAGCGCAGTCGACGCAGGCGCTGCTCACCTCGTTCAATGAGGTGGATCTCACCGCGGTGAACGAATTGCGGGCCCGCCACAAGGACCGCTTCGAGAAAGAGCACGGTGTGAAACTGGGATTCATGTCGTTCTTCGTCAAGGCGTGCATCGAGGCGCTGAAGAAGTTCCCGGCGGTGAACGCCTCCGTGGACGGTGCCGACATCGTCTATCACGAGTTCTACGACATCGGTGTCGCGGTCTCCACCGATCGCGGCCTGGTCGTGCCCATCGTGCGCGATGCCGACGTCAAGGGCTTCGCGGCCATCGAAAAGGAAATCGCCGAGTACGCCCGCAAGGCCCGCGCCGGCGCGCTCGCCATCGAGGACCTGACCGGCGGCACCTTCACGATCACCAATGGCGGGGTGTTCGGGTCGCTGATGTCCACGCCGATCGTCAATGCGCCCCAGAGCGCCATTCTCGGCATGCACAAGATCCAGCAGCGGCCCATGGTGGTCGACGGCGGGATTGCGATCCGCCCCATGATGTACATCGCCATCACCTACGATCATCGCCTCATCGACGGCCGCGAGGCGGTGCAGTTCCTGGTCACCGTCAAGGACGGCCTGGAAGATCCGGGCCGCATGCTGTTGGGAATCTGAGCAAGGGCACAACATGGCTGATTCCTTCGACGTCATCGTCATCGGCGGGGGCCCGGCGGGATATCCCGCCGCGATACGCGCCGGCCAGAACAAGCTCAGCGTCGCCTGCATCGATGAGTGGCGCAACCGCGACGGCACGTATGCCTTCGGCGGCACCTGCCTCAATGCCGGCTGCATTCCCTCCAAGGCGCTGCTCGAATCGACCGAGCTGTACCACCGCACCCGTGAGGAGTTCGCACTGCACGGCATCCGGGTGAGCGATGTGAGCGTCGATGTGGGGCAGATGCAGAAGCGCAAGGCGGGCATCGTCAGGACGAGCACCCAGGGGATCCTGGCGTTGTTCAAGGCGAGCGGCGTGACGCCGCTGCAGGGCCACGGCCGGCTGCTGCCCGGGCGGCGCGTGGCGTTCAGCGCCGCTGACGGCACGACGCGCGAGCTCAGCGCCAGGCAGGTGATTCTCGCCTCGGGGTCGATGCCGGTGGAGCTCAAATCCACGCCGTGGCAGGCGCCTCACATCGTCGATTCGCAGGGCGCGCTCGAGTTCGATTCGGTGCCGAAGCGCCTCGGGGTGATCGGCGCGGGCGTGATCGGTCTGGAGCTCGGCAGCGTCTGGCGTCGTCTCGGCAGCGAGGTCACCGTGCTCGAGGCACTCCCGGATTTCCTGGCGGTCGCCGACCAGCAGCTCGCCAAGGAGGCGGCGCGGCACTTCAGGAAGCAGGGACTCGACATCCGTCTCGGGGCACGGGTCACGGGGGCCAAAGTCATCGGTGATGCGGTCGAGGTGGCCTACGAGGATGCCAAGGGCGCTCAGAGCCTCACCGTCGACCGCCTGGTCGTGGCCGTCGGCCGTCGCCCCTACAGCGGCGATCTGCTCGCCCCGGGTACCGGTGTCGAGCTCGATGAGCGCGGCTTCATCCAGGTCGACCATCAGTGCCGCACCGCCGCCGAAGGCGTCTGGGCGGTGGGCGATTGCGTGCGCGGCCCGATGCTCGCGCACAAAGGCAAGGAGGAAGGCGTGATGGCGGCCGACCTGATCGCCGGACGGTACGGCGAGGTCAACTACAAGACCATCCCCTGCGTCATTTATACCGCGCCGGAGATCGCCTGGGTGGGGCAGACCGAGGAGCAGGTCAAAGCGAGCGGCCGGCCCTACAAGACCGGGGTATTCCCGTTCCTGGCGAGCGGCCGTGCCCGGGCAATGGAGCAGGCCCAGGGGTTCGCCAAGATCATCGCCGCGCAGGACGACGATGAGATCCTCGGGGTGCACATCATCGGCCCGATGGCCGGTGAGCTGATCGCCGAGGCGGTGCTCGCCATGGAGTACTCGGCGAGCAGCGAGGATCTGCAGCGCACCATTCACGCGCATCCGACCCTGTCGGAGGCGCTGCACGAGGCGGCGCTCGCAGCCGACAAGCGCGCCATCGATTCGATCAACCGCTGATCCGCCCGCGGGTGCTTCAGCGGGCGCGGCGTGCCGAAGTCACATTCGGCACCGCCGAGAGGCGCTGCAGCACGCGGGCGAGCTGCATCTCATCGCCGATGCCGACGGTGAGCAGCACGCGGGCTGTGCCGGCGTCGTGATCCGTCGTGGTGGTCATCGTGTGAATGCTCAGCCGTTCGAGGGCGAGCACGTCCGTCAGGTCCCGCAGCAGTCCACGCCGGTCATACGCCTGAACGGAAATCTCGACGGACAGCTGCGGCGCATCGTGCGTGCTCCATTCGACCTGCAGCACGCGCTCGGGTCTCACCGAGCGCATGCGTGCAAAGCCCGGACAGTTCGCCCGGTGAATGGTCACTCCCCGCCCCACGGTCACGTAGCCGGCGATGGGCTGTGGGCGAAGCGGCGAGCAGCAGCGCGCGAGAGTGATCGGCAGATCCCCGACCCCTTCGATCTGCACCGGCGAGCCGCCGCGTGCGCCGCTGGCGCGCCTCGCAGCCGGCAGGTGCGCCTCCTCGGTCGAGCCGAACAGCCGCTCCGCGGCATGGGTCAGCTGTGATACCGTGATCGCGCCTTCACCGAGCAGCTGGTAGAACTGGTCGGCATCGCGCGCCTCGAGCGCCTCGATGAGCGGCGCCAGCTGTTGGGTTCCGACGCCGAGCCGGCCGAGCTCCCGCTCCGCGATCGCGCGTCCCGCGCCACGGTTGTCGGCCGCATCGAGCCTGCGGAACCAGGCACGCACCTTGGCGCGGTTGCGTGCGGACACCAGAAACCCGAGCTCGGGAGCGAGCCAGTCACGGCTCGGCGCCTCCTGCCGCGCGGTGATGATCTCGATCACCTCGCCGTTGGCGAGCACGTGGGTGAGCGGAACGATCCGGCCGTTCACTTTGGCACCCCGGCAGCGATGGCCGAGCGCGGTGTGCAGATGGTAGGCGAAGTCGAGCGGGGTCGCGCCGTGAGGCAGATCCACCACCTCGCCCTTGGGAGTGAGCACGTAGACCCGGTCGTGGAACAGCTCCGCGCTCATCTGCTCGAGGAACTCGCGATCCGCGTCCGGGCCCTCGGCGCGGCTCGGCTCGAGCAGCCGCCGGACCCACTCGACCTTGCGCTGATACTGCGCATCCGCCGTGCCGCCTTCCTTGTACGTCCAGTGCGCGGCCACGCCGAGCTCGGCGTGTTCGTGCATCTCGCGGGTGCGGATCTGCACCTCGACGCTCTTGCCCTCGGGGCCGATCACCGCCGTGTGGATGGAACGATAAAAGTTGCCCTTGGGCGTCGCGATGTAGTCATCGAACTCGCCGGGGATGTAGGTCCACAGGCCGTGCACCGTCCCGAGTGCCGCGTAGCAGTCGGGCACCGATTCGACGATGACGCGTACGGCGCGTACGTCGAAGAGCTGCTCGAACTCCAGGTGCTTGCGCTGCATCTTCCTGTAAATGCTGTACATGTGCTTCGGTCGTCCGGACACCTGTGCGCGGATGCCTGCCTTTTCGAGCGCTGCCCGCAGGGTGTCACAGAGCTGTTCGATATAGCGCTCGCGGTCGGTGCGTCGCTCATTGAGCGCCGCGGCAATCCGCCGATACTCGTCCGGCTCGAGGTAGCGGAACGCAAGATCCTCGATTTCCCACTTCAGCTGCCACACGCCCAGCCGGTTTGCGAGGGGTCCGAATACCGCGCGCGCCTCGAACGCGAGCCGCTCACGCGCTTCCTCGGACGCGTCCCGGGCATGACGGAGGCTGACCAGCTGCTCGGCGAGCCGCGCCAGGATCAGTCGCGGGTCGCTGACGACCGCAAGCAGCATCTTGCGCAGCGTTTCGGCCTGGCGGGGCTGGAGTCCCTGGGCCGGCGACCAGTGAGCGCTCAGTCCGATCTCCCCGAGCTTCGAGAGCGCCACGGCGATGTCGCGTGCCGCCGGTCCCACCAGTCCCGCGAGGGTCTCGGTGGGCAGACCGGCCCCGAGCGCAGCCCGCGCCAGCACGGCCTTGGCTAGGGATTCATCCTCGGTGAGCGCGCCGAGGATCTCGGCCGCCTCGGTGGCCATGGCGAGCGTTCCGGGTGCGAGCGCAGCCGCCGTCTCGATCGCGCCGCGGGTGGCGGTGATCGACTCGAGCAGATCCGGTGGGCAGCGCTGCGTCGTCTCCACGGGCGTAAGTGCTTGATTGAACGAAATGTCTCAGAGACGCTTTAGGGCTATCATACCGACGGATCCCGGCAACGGAGTGCAACTTTGGCCGCGCCTTCACCCTGATGGTCAGCGATACGAAGCGGGCGAACCTCCCGCACATCGAGCGCCTCCCTGGGCTCACGCCTCGCTCCGAGGGCCCGCGGCCGGTCCGATACGAGGGTTATGGACCGGGTGGGGCCGTGCTGCTCCTCGAATGCCGCACCGAAGATCCCGAGCGCACCCGCGCTCAGCTGCGTCG
>JAKAFQ010000401.1 GCA_021817875.1 Pseudomonadota bacterium | reverse complement strand
CAGCTCGAGACCCGACTGGGCGCCATCATGGACGGTGCGGCGGCCGAGCACGTGCGCGAGGGCATTCCGGTCCTCGCTTCCTACTGTGACGCACTCGGAATCCGCGCTTTCGCTGGCGGCAAGGACCTGGCGGACGACCTCGCCGAGACGAGGTTCAACGCCATGGCGGGGCTCGTCGGGAAACCGTTGATCAATCTCGAATCCGCCGTCAATCATCCCTGCCAGGCGCTCGCTGACTGGAAGACGATGGATGACCTGGGCGTGCCGCGGGCCGGCCGCTTCGTGCTGTCCTGGGCATATCATCCGCGGCCGCTGCCGCTGGCGGTTCCCGCCGCCGCGCTGCACATGGCGGCGCTGCGCGGCATGGAGGTGGTGGTGCTCAGACCGGAGGGGTTCGCTCTGCCGCCGTCCATCATGGACAAGGCGCGTCGCGCTGCCGAGCTCTCGGGAGGGTCGGTGCGCGAGACCGACGATCGGCACGAGGCGTTGGCGGGCGCGCACATCCTTTACGCCAAGGAATGGGGCGCGACCTCGTGCTACGGCGATGCCCAGGCGGACGCGGCGCTGCGCGCCGGGCTCACCGACTGGTGTGTGCGCAATGACTGGTTCGCGCGGGCCGCCGCGGATTGCCGCCTGATGCATTGCCTGCCCGTGCGCCGCAACGTCGCCGTGGCCGACGAGGTGCTCGACGGCGCGCGCAGCATCGTGCAGCGCGAGGCATACAATCGCCTGACGGCGCAGGTGGCGGTGTTGTACAGACTGTTACGGGGGATTTAGCTCAATATGATCATGCATCCGGGCGACCAGGCTCTCGCCATCCGCGCGCTCAAGAACGCCGCTCCCTACATCCGCATGTACCGCGGCAGGATCTTCGTGGTGAAGGCCGGTGGCGGAGTATTCGCCGACGAAGACTCGACCCGGGTGCTCATCGAGCAGCTCGCGATCCTGCATTACTTCGGGGTACGTGTCGTGTTCGTGCACGGCGGCGGGCCACAGCTCACCGAGCTCGCCGGCGCGCTCGGCGTCGCCACACGCATGGTGGAGGGCCGCCGCGTCACCGACCGCAAGTCGATCGACGTGACGGCGATGGTGCTCAACGGCACCATCAATACCCGCATCCTCGGTATCTGCCGGGAGCTGAATATCGAGGCGGTCGGAGTGAGCGGTGTCGACGCAGGACTGGTGCGCGCGCACAAGCGTCCCCCGGTCAAGGTGGAGTCGAGCGGCGAGCTGGTGGACTACGGCTTCGTCGGCGACATCGATGAGGTCGACCCCACGGTGCTGCGCAAGCTGCTCGACAATGGTCTGATGCCAGTGGTCAGCCCCTTGTCGGCGGACGACAGCGGAACGCTGCTCAATATCAACGCCGATACGGTCGCCGCCGCGGTCGCCGCGGCGCTCGGGGCGGAGAAGCTGATCCTGTGCACCGGGGCGCCGGGTATCCTCGCCGAGCTCGGCGATCCGGGTTCGCTCATTTCCTACACGGACCTGCGGGGTCTGAAACGCCTGCGGGAGGAGGGTCGCATCGCCGACGGCATGCTGCCCAAGGCCAAGGCCATCGAGGCGGCGATCCGCGGCGGCGTTCGCCGCGTACACGTGGTTTCGTATGGCGCGCCTGAGGGAATCCTCGGCGAGGTGTTCACCAACGAGGGCACGGGCACGCTGATCGTGGAGGATGTCAACGCGCTGAGCCCCGCTGAACAGAGCGCTCAGGTTTAGCGCCCGGATCATTCACCCATGCGGCACAGCCGGACGGGACCGTCACCGCAGTGCCATTGATCGGATCATGACATGACTCGTCTCTGGGACAAGGGCGCGCCGCTCGATGAGCGGGTGTTGAGCTATACCGCGGGCGAGGACTATGCGCTCGACGAGCGTCTCGTGCCCTACGACGTCCGGGCGTCGATCGCGCACGCGCAGATGCTGCGTGATCAGCAGCTGCTGCGCGAGGCCGATCTGGAGGCGATCCGCGCCGGGCTCACCGCGCTCGCCGAAGAACATGCGCGCGGCCTGTGGCACATAGAGCTTTCTGATGAGGATGGTCAGACGGCGCTCGAGCGCCGTCTGACCGAACGGATCGGTCCGGCCGGCGGACGGGTGCACCTTGGGCGTTCGCGCAACGATCAGGTGCTGACCGCGCTGCGGCTGTACCTGCGCGACGCGGTCGAGGAACTGAGCCGCGGCGCACTGGCCGTGAGCGCGGCGCTGGGCCGGCTGGCCGAGCGCGAGCGCAACACCACCCTGCCCGGTTACACCCACATGCAGCAGGCCATGCCGAGCTCGGTGCCGCTGTGGGCGGGCGGTTTCGCCGCCGAGGTTCGCGACGATGCCGAAGGGTTGCGTCAGGTCCAGCGCCGTCTGGGGCGCAGTCCGCTCGGTTCGGCGGCCGGCTACGGCACGCCGGGACTGCCGCTCGACCGGGCTTCGACTGGCAGAACGCTCGGGTTCGCGGAGGTGCACGCGCCGGTGACGGCCGTGCAGCTCTCGCGCGGCAAGGCTGAAGCCGAGCTGCTGTTCGAGATCGCCCTGCTGATGCAGGACCTCGGGCGTCTGGCCGCGGACGTGCTGCTGTTCTATACGCGCGAGTTCGGTTTCCTCGAGTTGCCGGATGCCTTCACCACCGGCTCTTCGATCATGCCGCAGAAGCGCAACCCGGATGTGTTCGAACTGATCCGAGGCCGTTCGGCCACCGCCCAGGCCTCTCTGGCCGAGGCGCTCGCCATCTGCGCCAAGCTGCCCTCCGGATACCAGCGCGACCTGCAGCTGCTGAAGTTCCCACTGTTCCGCAGTATCGACATCGCCCGGCAGACCCTCGACATCCTGCCTGCTGCGCTCGATACCCTGAAGTTCCGGCCGGACAGGATCAGTCTCGACCCGGCGATCCACGCCGCCGAGGAAGCCAACCGGCTGGTCGTGAGCGAGGGAGTCCCATTCCGCGAGGCTTACCGGCGGGTGGCCGCGAAGCTGAAGGGGCCGGGCTAGCGCCCCCTGCCGCGACGAGCAGGCCGCAGGAAGTTGATCCCCGGGCCGGGTCGGCGCCTGCCCCGTTCATCAGGGCGGGGTCACTGCGGCTGCGCGCGACCCCGCCTGGACACGATCGCTGAGGGCACCGGGATCCGCGCGCTGCCGACGTGGCCGGTCGAAGCCGCCGCCAAGCACCTCGCGCAGGTGATCGATCACGCACTGCACGGCGCGCGGGGTGCGGGCGGCCCACGGACGGATGGCCTGCAGCCGCTCGCCAAAAAAACCCACGGGCTGCCACTCGGGCAACACCTGCACGAGATCTCTCGAGGCCGTGCCGCTCCAGGCGGTGAAGTCCGGCAGCATGCCAATGCCGAGTCCGGCCGAGACCGCATCGCGCAGCACCTCGCTGTTGTTGGCCTTCAGTGGCCCGTGGACCGGCACGCTCACGCGCTCGATGCGCCTGCGGCCCAGGCTGCGCTCGAATGACCAGCTCGGCGCGCCGTCGCGCAGGTACAGCAGACACTCGTGCTGCGCCAGTTCCGCGGGGTGTGCGGGCGCGCCACGCCGCGCGAGGTATGCCGCGGCGGCGAGCAGCACGGAGCGCGAACCGCACAGCGGTGTGGCGATGTGCGATTCGGGCACGCGGCTGGCGTGGCGGATGGCGAGGTCGAATCCCTCCTGGACGAGGTTGACGAACCGATCGGTCAGATCGAGTTCCAGGCGAATGTCCGGATAGCGTTTGAGCAGCGAGGCGAGCGCGGGCGCGACATGCTGTCGCCCCAGCGCCACCGGCGCGCTCACCCGTACCAGTCCGCGCGGCGACCCGGCCAGGTCCCTCACGCCGCACACCTCCTGCTCGATGTGCGCGAACGAGGCGCGTGTCTCGTTCACCAGCTGCTGGCCGGCCGCCGTGAGTGTGACCGATCGGGTGCTGCGGCGCACGAGCGGCACCCCCAGCACGCGTTCCAGGGCCTTCAGCCGCATGCTGACCGAGGACTTGGCGAGGCCGAGGCGTCTCGCCGTCTGGGTGAGGCTGCGGGTCTCGGCGATCACTGTCAGCATGTGCAGATCGGGCAGGATGGCCGCGGTGTCCCTGACGCTCATGATCAGACCCCTGGATTGTTCAATTCCCTGAACAGTGTAGTCGACCACAGAGGATTCTCAACCCGGCTGACCGGGCCTAGACTGCCGATCGTCCAGGCTGCTCCGCGGATGTATCCATGGTTATCGTTGCCCAGAATCCTCCCGATCCGTCCGATGGCGCCGCCGGTTCCGTCGGCCACTGGATCGGCGGCCGGATCGTGGCCAACGCCGGCCGCGAGCAGGATGTGTTCAACCCCGCCACCGGTCGGGTCATGCGGCGTGTGCTGATGGCCGACGCGCAGGTGGCAAGCCGGGCCGTAGCCGCGGCGGCCTCGGCCTTTCCCGCCTGGGCGGACACTCCGCCCATCCGTCGCGCGCGGGTGCTGAGCCGCTTTCTTGCCCTGCTCAACGAGCATCGGGACGGGCTCGCCAGACTGATCACCGGGGAGCATGGCAAAGTCTTCTCCGACGCCCAGGGCGAGGTCATGCGCGGCATCGAGGTGGTGGAGTTCGCCTGCGGCATCGCGCAGCTGCTGAAAGGGGATTTCACCGATCAGGTCTCCACCGGCATCGAC
>JAKAFQ010000400.1 GCA_021817875.1 Pseudomonadota bacterium | reverse complement strand
GACGACGACGTCCCCGTACCGGTCGAGCACCAGGCCGGGCAGGCCATCGGACTCGCCGAAGGCGAGGCGGTAGTACGGCTCGCGGTAGAGCCGCTCGCGGAGCCGGAGCGCCGTGCGCAATCGCTGTTCGATGAGCGAGTGGTCCACCGGGTGCGCCTCGGCCCTGCTGAGGATGCGCGCACAGATGAGCGCGTGCGGGTTGACGTACGCGTGGCCGAGAAACTGTCCCCGGTGTGACTCGATCCGCACCCGCTCACCGGGTGCAAATGTCTTGAGCGGAGTGATGTCCGCGACTTCGTTGCTGAAGACCCAGGGGTGCCCGGCGACGATGCGGCGGTCCTCTCCGCGTTTCAGGCGCAGCGTGCGCGGGGAGTCGTCAGGGGCGGCAGGAGTGGCGTCGCTCAAGGTCGCTTTCAGGTGTGCGGCGGGTGGACAAGCGCGTCAGTATACTTCACCGATCGCTGTGCTATCCTGCTGCGCGAAAGCCCGGCGCGGGCCGCTGCCCGCCCGCTCGTCGCCACGCGACATCCCCGTCGCGAGTGCGGGGTCAATCGAAGGCTCCTCGGTCGATGCAAACCCGGCATCTCAATCCCGACGGTACACCGAAATACACCAACCGGCTGATCCATGAGACCAGCCCGTACCTGCGCCAGCATGCGCACAACCCGGTCGACTGGCGCCCGTGGGGCGAGGAGGCCTTCGAGCTGGCGCGGGCGCAGGGCAAGCCCGTGCACCTGAGCGTCGGTTACGCGGCCTGCCACTGGTGTCACGTGCTCGCCGCCGAAAGTTTCGAGGACGAAGCCACCGCGCAGCGGTTGAACGAGCTGTTCGTCAACATCAAGGTGGACCGCGAGGAGCGTCCCGACGTCGATCGCATCTATCAGATCGCCCAGCAGATGCTGACGCGGGCCCCGGGCGGCTGGCCGCTCACGATGTTCCTCACGCCCGAGCGGCGGCCGTTCTTCGGTGGCACGTATTTCCCGGCCGAGGCCCGCTACGGACTGCCGGCGTTCAAGGATCTGCTGGCGCGGGTGGCGAGCTACTATCGCGAGCACCGCCAGGAGTTGCACGCCCAGCAGGAGGCGCTGGCGGCGGCATTCGCGAGCATCGATCCGCCCAGGACCCCGCAGGACCTCGCGCTCAGCGACGAGCCGCTGCGCCTCGCGCGCGCGGCGATCGAGAGCGCGTTCGATGCGCGCCACGGGGGCTACACCGGCGCACCGAAGTTTCCCCACCCCGGCTCGATCGATCGGCTGCTGCGCCATTGGCACGCCAGCGCCGCCAGCGCGCAGCCGGACCTGCAGGCGCTGTACATGGCGGGATTGACCCTGCACCGGATGGCCGGGGGCGGCCTCTACGATCAGCTGGCGGGAGGCTTCTGCCGCTACTCGGTCGATGAGCGGTGGATGATCCCTCACTTCGAGAAGATGCTCTATGACAACGCGTGGCTGCTTGCCGCTTACGCGGAGGCGTACGTGGCGAGCGGTGATGCCTTCTATGCCCGCGTGGCCAGCGAAACCGCCGAGTGGATGCAGCGCGAGATGCAATCGGTCGAGGGCGGCTATTACTCCAGCCTGGATGCGGACTCGGCCGGAGAGGAAGGCCGGTTCTACGTCTGGGACCGTGAAGAGGTCGCCTCGGTGCTGTCGGGCGAGGAATACGCCGTGTTTGCGCCCCGCTATGGGCTCGACCTTGCGCCGAATTTCGAGCAGGCCTGGCACCTGCACCTGGCGTGTCCGATCGAGGACCTCGCGCAGCGGCTGCAGCTGCCGGCCGAGCGGGTCGAGACGCTGCTCGCAAGCGCACGCGACAGGCTCCTCGCGGTGCGCGAGCGCCGCCAGCGGCCCGGCCGGGACGACAAAGTCCTCTGCGCCTGGAATGGCCTCGCTATCCGCGGCATGGCGATGGCGGCGCGTGCGCTGGCCTGCGACGGTCTCGGCACGTCTGCCGAGCGCGCCCTGCGCTTCGCGCAGCGCATGCTCTGGCGCGATGGCAGACTGCTGGCCACCGCGTGCGATGGCCGGGCGCACCTCAACGCCTATCTGGACGATTATGTCTTTCTCGCCGATGGCATCCTCGAGCTGCAGCAGCTGAGGTTTGACGCCGAGGAATTGGCGTTCGCGCGCGAGCTGATGGAAGTCGTGCTGCGCCATTTCGCCGCGGTGGAGGGTGGATTCTTCTTCACCGCCGACGATCACGAGGCGCTGCTGCACCGGCTGAAGATTTTTGCCGACGATGCGATCCCCGCCGGTAATGCCGTGGCGGTCCGGGTGCTGCTGCGCCTGGGATACCTGCTCGGAGAGAGCCGCTACCTCGAGGCCGCCGAGCGAACGGTGCGCGCGGCGTGGCCGGCGCTCGAGCAACACCCGCAGGCGCACATGACGATGCTGACGGCGCTCGATGAGCTGCTGCATCCCCCCGAGATCGTCATCCTGCGCGGCGAGGCGCCGGTGATCGAGTCCTGGGGACGCGAACTCGCCCGGCTGTATGCCCCGCGCCGGATGGTGCTCGCCATCCCGGCCGATGCGCCCGGTCTGCCGCCGGCGCTGGCGCAGAAGGCGCCGCGGGGGCCGGCGGCGGCGTATGTCTGTCGCGGCAGTGTCTGCCTGGAGCCCATCGATGCCTTCGCTGAGCTCATCGAGGCGTTGAGAATGCCCTGCGTCGGCTCGCGCGCCTGAGGACATTCCCCGCCGGGCCTGGCCGCGGCCGGGCCGGGTGCGAAGCCGCTCCGGGGATCGCCTGGGTGCCTGCCGTCAGGCGAGCAGCTCCACGGCCCCGCCGATGGCGGCCGTGTTGACGGTGAGCGTGCGCTCGGTGGCGAAGCGCGGCAGGTAGTGTGGACCGCCCGCCTTGGGGCCGGTCCCGGAAAGACCCTGGCCGCCGAAGGGCTGCACGCCGACCACCGCGCCGATCATGTTGCGATTGACGTAGGTGTTACCGGCCGGCAGCGAGCGGAACAGGTGCTCGGCCAGGCTCTCGAGCCGGCTGTGCACCCCCAGGGTCAGGCCGAAGCCGGTGGAGCGGACCGCCGCGATCACCTCGGGAAGCTGATCTGCGCGGTAGCGCGCCACGTGCAGGATGGGCCCGAACTCTTCGGTCTGCAGCTGATCGAGCCGGGCGAGTTCGATCAGCTGCGGGCCGAAGTAATGCCCGCCGGCGGGACAGCCCTCGACGGGGCAGGCATACAGCAGCCGCGCTTCGCGGTGCATGCGCCCGGCGTGAGCGCGCAGCCGCCCGAGCGCCTCGGCGCTGATCACCGGGCCGACGTCGGTGGCCGGATCCGCCGGGTCGCCGAGCCGCAGGCGGCGCATCGCGCCGATCAGCATGTCGATGACCCGCGCGGCGATGTCCTCCTGCAGGTACAACACGCGCAGCGCCGAGCATCGCTGGCCGGCGCTGGTGAAGGCCGAGGCGATCACGTCGTCGACCACCTGCTCGGGCAGCGCCGTGGCATCGACGATCATGGCGTTGACGCCACCGGTCTCGGCGATGAGCGGGACGAGGGGGCCTTCGCGCTGCGCCAGCGTCCGGTTGATCGTGGCGACCGTGCGAGTCGAACCGGTGAAGGCCACGCCCGCGAGCGCCGGATGAGTCAGCGCGGTGGCGCCGAACCGCGCTCCGTCGGCGGGGGCGAGCTGCAGCACCTCGCGCGGCACGCCTGCCTGATGCAGGAGGCTCGTCATGGCGTGAGCGATGAGCGGGGTGGCCGGAGCAGGCTTGGCGAGCACCGCATTGCCCGCCATCAGGGCTGCGGCGACCTGGCCCGTGAACAGGGCCAGCGGGAAGTTCCAGGGGCTGATGCACGCGAACACGCCGCGGCCCTCGAGCCACAGCAGATTGCGCTCGCCCACCGGACCGGGCAGCACCTGCGGTTCGCTGAACAGCTCGCGGCCGCGCTGCGCATAGTAACGGCAGAAGTCGGCGGCCTCGCGGACCTCTGCCAGGGCGTCCGGAATCGTCTTGCCGGCCTCGCGCACCAACAGGGCGAGGAAGGCGCCGCGGTGGCTCTCGAGCCGGTCCGCGGCCCGTGTCAGGCAGGCGGCCCGCTCTGCGGCCGGCCGCCGGTCCCAGGCGGTCTGGGCCCGCGCCGCGCTCGCCATGGCGCCGAGGATTTCGGCCTCGGTGGCATCGCGGCTGAAGCCGATGATCTCACCGCTCGCCGGAGAGCGCACCGGCACGTCGGCTGCCGTGGACTCGCCGCCGACGAGCAGCGGACCGCCGTGGCAGCGACGCCGGTCCGCTGCCCGGATCAGGGCCCGCAGCGCGGCGATCTCGTCCGGATTGCCGAAGTCGGCGCCGCGGGAGTTGTGTCGTTCGCCGTAGAGCCGTGGCGGCTCACGCGGCACGGTGCGGGCGTGGGCGGCGGCACGGCTGGCGGTACCGGGAAGCATCGGGTCCACGATGTGCTCCACGGGCACCCGTTTGTCGAGGAAGTGGTGCACGAAGGACGTGTTGGCACCGTTTTCGAGGAGCCGGCGCACCAGGTAGGGCAGCAGCTGCTCCGGGGTGCCGACCGGCGCATAGACGCGCACCGCGGGCAGATCGGGGCATGCGGAGCGCGCCGCCGTGTACAGCGCCTGCCCCATGCCGTGCAGGCGCTGGAATTCGTAGCGCGCGCCGGCCGG